>DASPMN010000033.1:0-7864 GCA_035627035.1 Minisyncoccota bacterium | reverse complement strand
TTTGCGGACCGCCGGGGTAGGGAAGATCGAGCATGCGAGCGACCTTGTCAAAGGCCTCGCCTACGGCGTCGTCCTTGGTCTGGCCGATCACTTCGTAATCAAGCCATTCGCGCATCAGTACCAGCTCGGTATGGCCGCCGCTCACAAGCAGCGCCAGAGCGGGAAAGGCGACGGAAGCTTCCGGCTCCAGCAAAGGAGAAACGATATGGCCTTCCATATGATTTACCGGGATGAGAGGCTTTCGCCAGGCTAGGGAGAGGGCTCGGGCAAAATTGATGCCGGTCCATAGGGCCGGTTCAAGGCCGGGACCGGCGGTAACGGCAATCGCGTCTATTATCGGCGGCTCGATAGTTGGGATATATGCTAGAAAGAAGCTGGCCAGTTCTTGCTCTCGAACCAGACAGTCTTTTATTTCTTCTTCGTTAAGAGCGATGGCTCCGGGTTTTTCCAGGCCCGCTTCTTCAAGGGCCTGCTTCAAGACCGGAATAAGATTCCGTTCGTGTTCCCGCTTGGCAAGGTTGGGAACGACGCCGCCCCATTGGGCGTGGAGTTCGATTTGGGAAGAGATGGCATGGGCCAGGACGGAGAAAGCCGGCGCTTCCAAGCCGCCTTTGCAGTCAATGATGCTGATGCCCGTTTCGTCGCAGCTGGTTTCGATGGCAAGAATTCGCATGGCCTGAGTAAATCATTTTTCAGCCCTATTGAAAAGGAACAGCGCAAAAGCGGCCTTAAGGTTAAGGCCGCTTTTGTTTGCGGGTCGAGTCGGGTTATCTAGCGACCGCCTCCGCTGCTTTCGCCGCCTTTCCGGCCGGCTTCCCGGGCCTTTTCGCGGTCATTGGCGAAATTGCCCGGATTATTTTCCTGACCTTGCTTGCTGCCTCCTTCGTGTCCGGCCTTGCTGGCCCGTTCCGGGTCGTTTTTAAAGTTGCCACCGGAGGCTTGACCCCCCTTGCTCTGAATTTCATGCTTCTTTTCCGGGTCCATGTTTGGAGAACCTAAACCGCGTTCTTCTGTTGGCATAATTGTTGTGGTTAAAAACTGCTAATGCTAGGCCTTGCGACCTAAGCAGTATAACTATAGCTCCCTGGCGGTGAGATTTCGGTTAATCAAAGCGCTGAGTTTGCAATGACCTTTCTCTTTTTGAGATGTTGTGCTCCAATCAAAAGAAACCCGCTTCAGCGGGTTTCTTTTGATTGGAGTTATGTGGTGGACCTAAGAGGATTCGAACCTCTGACCTTTACAATGTCAATGTAACGCTCTAACCAGCTGAGCTATAGGTCCGTGGTGACCCGTGTCGGGAGACTTCTCGAACTACGCAGGCATTATTGCACAAATTGGCCGATTTGATCAAGGGCGATCAGGATGAGGACGATGAGGGTGCCGATCTGGATCTCGCGGCTTAACCTTGCTTTTACGCTGTTCTTGTCGGCCTGTCGCCCGGCCATAGAAAACTGCCGGCTTGAGGCCGGCAGGCAAAACGGGAAAACGTTACGGATAGGCTCCGAGGAAAAATCCCTGGAAGATATCTGGGGACGAGCGGATTCGCGCCTGGATGTCCGGCGGGTAACGGACGAGCCGCTCGAAGACCGGGCGGAGCGTGGCGTCGTCCGCTTGGAAGCCGTGGAGCCCGCCACACCCGCTGTTTATGTATTTTCCAAAGAACTGCTTGAATTCCTCGTAGGATCCGAACGCGGGAACCGCCGTCGGGGTTTCTGCGGCGTCGGCCATGATCTCTCCTCCTGAAGGGTTTGCCAGATCTTACGAGAGATCCGGGAAAGAAGCAAGTTTCGAAGGAAGAAAAAACGCCGCGTTAAGTTAACGCGGCGGCAAGATGCGGCCCTTTTGTGTTATGCCTTGTCCTGCTTTGTCGCTGGCCTTCGAACCAAGTGATCAAGCGTTACGAAGAAAGCCACCAAGGATACCACCGTCCCGAGACGAATTGCGTCCGCCTGCAGGGAACGGCTCTCGTATCCGCGCGTGATCGGCGTAAGCATGAGGGAAAATTCGCCCGTGAGCACGAAGTTGCCTACAAAGGCGATAGCCACGAAGGCGAAATAGACCATCATTGCTATCAGGACCGCTGTCTTGAGCTTCTTAAAGAACATTCTCGTCCTCCAGTGGATGTTTGTTCTAGTATGACATATAATTTGCTCTAAGTCAAATAGAGCGGCGGCAACCGACCCGATTGTTTCTTGTTGAACACCGCCTGGGTAGTTTGGCGACAAATCTCGTTGACACACAACTTAATATGTGTAATAGTATTGTTCAGCAGATGTTCCGCTGAATGTTTAATATAGGAGGCAGTTCATTGGGTACATTCCGGATGGGAAGCTACGGCATCGAAAGGGGGCCGGACAAGTGGGCCTTCGCTGTCGCGTTGATGGAAGGAAAAAAGAAGGAGCGCGCGACTGATAACGATACGAGGCATCCGATCACTTTGATGATCACCGAAGGTCGCACTTCTCATGAAAGAGCTTTCGCTCGGGGGTTGAACAAGGACGAAGAAGACGAAGATACCGGGCGGGGAGCCTACGAAATTCAGGTGTACGTCGTCAGTGCCCGCCGTGAAGACCCTGACAACGACGATCATTGGCAATTCGCCGGTATCTCAGAGATGGAGGACTTTAAGGCTCTCTTTCAAGGAAGCTACAGCTTTTTTACCGGGTCGGGGCGACTTGAATTCCGCCCTGATTCTCGTGCGAAGTGAAGCGTATCCGCTTTGGACCCTCGGAATTCTCGAGGGTCTTTTTCTATATTAAGCTTATTTATCTCCTGCAGCAGGAAGCGACTCTTCTTCCTCCTGCCGCTTGTGCTCGGCCAGGGCGGCTTCGTACCGGGCCATGGCTTCCGGATCCTGCTCGAGCCGCTCATAGATCCTGATCATGAGCTCGGCATACGCGCGGATGTCCTCGACGCCGACGCGCTTCTCGCCTTCGGTCCACTCGGGAGCGAGATCCTCGATGATCTTGCGGGCTCCCGTATATTCTTCTTGTTCCATGGGTTAATGGGGGATGGGGCTGGTAAGGTCGACCGTCCTTGACTCTAACTTATTTATGGCATAGCATCATCCCAGACCAAGTTTTCCAAGTCTGGTAGGACATGGAAGCAAGGAATATCGGGATCGGTTGTGGGTCGAAACACAACGAGGGTTTGTTCTCTACCATGCAAAGACGTGCTCTGGTGCTGTAGGGCTGATTTATGCACCCGTTCATCAGCTTACCCAGGATTGGGACTAATAACCCCAATCGAAAACGGACCATCCGTTGCCCCGTCAGCTGGCCAATGAGCCTAAAGCCCGGTAACAAGGGAATCTAAATCGTTGCAGAGCTCGGTGGAGAGGGGTAGATCCCGTCCCCCTCGATGAAGCCAGAGCAGAGCGCGATGTGTTGACGTGAGTAGACTGCTAAAGCAGAGTGGCAGAATTCCCTGATCCCAAGGGTCTGGCATGGCCATGTCCTACCAGTTGTTCTTTCGTATCACCCTTTACGCCGTTTCCTTCGGGAAGCGGCTTTTTCTTTTGCCGGAAATTGCCGCATCGGCCTATCCCGGCGCCTTCGTCCGATCGCCTGCGTTTATTATCCTGTCCGCATGGAATATTATCCGAACGATCTTCGGCGCTTGCGGGAACGCGCCGGCTTGAAGCAGACAGAAGTCGCTGCCGCTCTGGGCTTGGCCAGTCACGACCGGATCTCTCACTGGGAGCGGGGGCAGGCTATCCCGAGTCTGGAAAACCTCTTCAAGCTGGCCGCGGCTTACGGGGTGTTTCCGCATGACTTGTATCCAGAGGCGTGGGGCAAGGTATCTGGCGGGCGCGCTCGTGCAGAAGACTAGGGTGTGACAGTCGGTTCGATTCCTCTCGGGGCTTCGCGCTTTTTGAGGAAGGATACACTGTGGCCGAAAACAAAAATACGCCTCTGTTGAGGCGTATTTTCGACACATGTTGGTCAATGTGTTGGATATGACACACGGTGACCCCACGGGGAATCGAACCCCGATTTGCGCCTTGAAAGAGCGCTGTCCTAACCGTTAGACGATAGGGCCATGTATTTCTTCAATACGGACCCATTATACTGAAATTTGTAAAAAAGGCAAAAAATGCTAGGATTGAGGGCGTTGGCAACTGCATCGAATCTTGGAAGAGTGGCTGAGTGGTCGAAGGCACCGCACTCGAAATGCGGCGTAGGGGCAACCCTACCGTGGGTTCAAATCCCACCTCTTCCGCCATCAAATATTTTACGGAATGCCTACCAATTCTCTCATCATCGGGATCACGGGTACAATCGGAGCCGGCAAGGGCGAGGCTGTCAATTATCTTACCCATCATTGCGGCTTCAAACACTATTCCGTCCGCGACTATTTAACCCGAGAACTCGAGCGCCGCGGCGTCCCCATCGATCGGCCGGCATTTTTTGCTCTGTCCAACGAGCTGCGCAATGAACACGGGGGAGAACATATCGTGAAAGAGCTGTTCGCCGAAGCCGAAGCTGCCGGCGGCGACGCGATCATTGAATCCATTCGCGCCCGAGGAGAAGTGTTGTTCTTGAAAGACCTGCCTAATTTTCTCCTGTTGGGCGTCGATGCGCCAGCCTCGATTCGCTACCAGCGCATTCTGAAACGGGGAAGCGCGACTGACCATGTGACATTCGAAGAATTCCTGATCCAAGAACGCAATGAAATGGCTTCGGAAAATCCTAACAAGCAGAATCTTCAATACTGCTTGCAGGCTTCGCATGTCATTGTCGAAAACCTGGGATCGCTGCCTGAGTTCTATGAAAAAATCGATGCCGCTGTGCATCGATTTCGTGATATTTAGAGCTGTTCTTTGCAGCTACTTGCCCAGGTGGAGATGGGCATAGATGTCTTCCAGAGCCTTGATAGCGTCGCCGGCGGCGATGTTGTTTTGATGATAGAGAGCGTCGGTGCAGTCGCCGGCCGCCCAGATTCCCAAAAGTGACGTCCGCTGGGATTTGCCGTCGACGATGATTGAGCGATTCTGGTTGAGCTGGACCAGATCTTTAACGAAGTCGGTGGCCGGAATGTTGCCGACTTCGACAAAAATGCCTTCAACCGGAAGCTCGTGGTTTTCTCCCGAATCCTTGTCTTTGTAGGTCAGGCCGCTGACGAATTTATCGCCTTTTATTTCAACGATATCGACATTGCGCAAGGCACGGAACTTGGGGTTCTTGAGCAATTTTTCGACCGTGACGGCATCGGCCTTGAACTCAGGGTTGCGGTGCAGCAAGGTGACGCTCTTGCAGTAGGCAAGAAGCTGGGCCGCGGTTTCAAAACCGGCATTGCCGCCGCCGATCACGGCGACGTCGCGGTCGGCGAATAATGGTCCGTCACAGGTCGCGCAGTAGGTAAGGCCTTTCTGGTCGAACTGGAGCGCGCCGGGAGCCTCAAGCTTGCGGCGGCTAGCGCCCGTGGCTACGAGGACCGTTTTTCCCAAATATTCGCCTTTGGCGGCTGTCACTTTGAATCCCTCGGGGGTTTTTTCTACCTGTTGAACCCAGTCTTCTTTGATGTCGACAATATCGCTTTTGTAGGTCTCCAGGTGGGTTTTTAGGCTTTTGGCGAGGTCGGCGCCAGAGATTGACGGGGTGCCGATCCAGTTCTGGATATCGTCGGAGACGATGGATTGGCCGCCCCATTCGCCAGCCACAAAAAGCGTCTTTAGTCGCTTGCGGGCAGCATAGACGCCGCCAGCGACTGCCGCTGGCCCGCCGCCGATAATGATTACGTCATAGAGCATGTGATCCGAAGATTAGGACGGATAAGCTATTTCGATTTTGGCCGGCGTAGGAAGGCGGGAATGGATGACCAGTCGTCATCGTCATCGTCTTTCGTTTCTTTTTGGATCGGAGCATTGGCCTCTTCGATCTTGCGTTCGAGAATGCTGCGGAAGCCCGGCTTGGCCGGTTCTTCCTCGATCTCCTTTGCTTTTTCGACGGCTGGTTCCGGCTTGCTCTCGCCGAAAATGGAGGTCATCTTGTTCTTGCTCGACTCAGGGAAACTGGTAGCGATAACCGTAATCTTGACCTCGTTCTTTTTGAGCTTCTCATCGCGGATGGCGCCGAAGATGACCTTGGCATCCTGGTCGATCGATTCGGTGATGACCTTGGCGGCTTCCTGGATTTCGAACATGGTTAGGTCGTCGCCGCCGGCAATGGTGAAGAGCACGCCCTTGGCGCCGTTGATCGAGATGTCCAACAGAGGAGAGTTGATGGCATTGCGGGCGGCTTCGCTGGCGCGGTTTTCGCCCGAGGCGCTGCCGATGCCCATGAGGGCCGGACCGGCGTTCTGCATGATGGAGCGGATGTCGGCGAAGTCGACGTTGATGATGCCCGGGATGGTGATGATATTTGAAAGTCCTTCGACCGCCTGGCGCAGGATGTCGTCGCAGATAGCAAAGGCTTCTTGGGTCGTGGTGTTCTTGTCGATAATATTCAAAAGGCGATCGTTCGGAATGACGATAAAGGCGTCGACTTCGCGGCGGAGTTCTTCCATGCCGCGATCAGCGATGGCTGCGCGGTGCTTGCCTTCGAAGAAGAACGGCCGGGTGACGACGGCTACGGTAAGGGCGCCTTGCTCTTTGGCGACGCGAGCAACGACCGGGGCGGCGCCGGTGCCCGTACCGCCGCCGAGGCCGCAAGAGACGAATACCATGTCGGCTCCCTTGATGACGTTCTGGATGTCCTCCAAGCTTTCTTCAGCCGCCTTCTTGCCGATGTCTGGATTCATGCCGGTGCCTAAGCCGCGAGTGAGGTTTTTGCCGATATGAACTTTGCGCTCGGCGGCCGAATGATGAAGATGCTGGGCGTCAGTATTCATCGCGACGAATTCTACGCCGCGAACCTTGGCATTGACCATGTGATTAACCATATTGCAGCCTGAGCCGCCGGTTCCTATCACCTTGATGCGAGCGAAAGATTCGATTTCGGGATTGATTTTGGGCATGTGCGAGTCGATTAGTTACGTGGTCCATGGTAACAGACTGCCAGGAAAAAGCAAACCGGCGTTTTGCCGGTTTTTTGAGGGTTCGAGGGCCTGATTACGGCAGAAGTTCCTTGAGCCACTTCAAGAAGTTGACCTTGGTCGTCCGCTTGAGCTTCGAGCTCAGGGACTCTTCGGCTGAGGTTTCTGAGCCGAAGAGGCAGAGGCCGTAGGCGACAGACCAGGACGAATCGATCTGCTGGTTTTTGGAGCGGGAGACAACCGACGGCAAGGCGATCTTGGCCGGTAATTTGAAGTAGTTTTTGGCCAGATCTTCAATATTGGAAATGCCCGAGCCGCCGCCGGTAATGACGATGCCGGCCGGCAGGAGGCCGTTGCGGCCGAGTTTTTTAAGATGAAGCTCGATGAACTCGAAGATATCAAAAAGGCGGGCTTCGATGATCTCGTCAAGTTTCCGTTTGGCGATAGGGGATTGCTCGTCGCCGCGCTTGATCTTCTCCGCTTCTTCAAGGGGAATCTTGAGGCCAAGCGCGATGTCGTTGGTAATGTCGGTCGATCCGACCGGGAATACCTGCAGCGAGATCGGAATATTTTCTTCGAAGACGATGATGGAGGTCGTTTGCGAACCGATATTAGTCAGGACGCAGCCGGCCGCTTTCTGAACGCGGGTGGTGGTGACGAAGCTGGCAGCCAAAGGGGAGGCGATAACGTCCTCGACCGCATAGCCGGCCTGCTCGACGGCCTGGATGAAATCTTTCAGGTGTTGGTTGGAGCAGGTGACAAAAAGGGCTCTGGCTTCGAGTTTTACTCCTTTCATTCCCTCTGGTCGGCCAAGGACTTTCTTGCCGTCGATTTTGAAAGCAAGCGGAAAGCGATGGACGATGTAGCGGTTCTGTCCGTCGGGCAGGTT
>DASPMN010000032.1:0-2949 GCA_035627035.1 Minisyncoccota bacterium | reverse complement strand
TACCGGCGGCAAGCCGATCGCCTTCACCGCGATCGGCAGGACAAAGGACACCGCCACGCAGCCAATGATAACCATTTCTCCCGGTGACAGCGGCTCGACGTTCGGATCATCGATCGTATCGTCCTCTGCTGGCTTTACGCGCGGCAAGAGCATAAGAAGTGCGACGCCCAACAGCGTCAAAGCCGGCAAGATGCCCTGAACGATCACCGCCCCGGCGCTAAACTTGTTGGCCAGCCATAGCATGATCGTCGTCACGTCGCCGATTGGCGAAAAAGCGCCGCCGGCATTAGCTGCGATAACAATAGCGACCACCGCCGTCAAAAGATTCTCGTCCTTGAAGAACTTGCGGGCGATTTGAACCATGATGATAGTCGTGGTCAGGTTGTCGATCAGGGCCGACAGTACGAAGGCCAAAGCCGAAATGACGACGAACTGCGCCTTATTAGACAGGCGGTAGGCCAAAAGCTTGGCCCTGATCACGTCGAACAATCGGTAGTGGACCAGGATTTCCACCAGCGACATCGCCGCCAGCAGGAACGCGACAATGCTAAAAATCTCGTAAGAAACATGGACTATTTCCTCATGGGCCAAAGCTTTGTCATACAAAGCCAAGATCACCCACAGGATACCGCCAATCGCCAGAGCGAAGGCGGATTTGCTGACTTTGACCTTGGCCTCCAGAGTGATCAGGAGATAGCCAAGCAGGAAAACAGCAGAGGCGAGAAATGGGAACATAATGCTTAAACTCTTTATTATTTATAAGGCCGGCTCTTCCGACGCGGATTTTGCCATTGTCTCTCTTTGGCCCAAAAAAGCAAGGGCCGACGCGGAAAAGCGGGGATCTGTTTGCCCGTTGCGGGATCGATCTTTTTATGTTATTTTTCTGGTGTTATTGCGGGATCGTCTAATGGTAGGACATATGCCTCTGGAGCATAGTATCTAGGTTCGAGTCCTAGTCCCGCAGCCAACTTGAACGCGCTTCCGAGCATCCGAGACACATCACAACACTCGCCTTTCCATCCTCCAGCTTTTGCTGTAGAGTTTTTAATATGATCACTCCTCGGCAAGAAGAATGGCTGCAGCACCTCTCATCAAAAAAAGCCCCTTACTAATCTTAGGTTTAACGTCTATCGCCTGCTCCAGGATAATGTTCTCGTTTTTCAATGACCCGGAGGGTCCGAACTTGCTAGTAGTCGCCGGGGCGGCCTTGATAATATATTTTTTATCTTTAATAAGCTTTTTATTCAATCCTACAATCCCGGGCCCAAAGAGACTTCTCTTAACGATTTTCATCCAGATACTACTAGCCACTAGTTTCTATTTTCTCTTAAACTAAGATTCCAGACTACAGCAACATGATTCCTCAGAGAAATAATCCACTGCATGGCATTACCCTTAAATCTATCGTCGAAGAACTGGCGGCTTATTATGGATGGGAAGAACTCGGAAAGAAGATAAAAATAAGATGTTTTACAGAAAATCCGAGCGTAAATTCCAGCCTGACTTTTTTGCGCAAAACTCCATGGGCTCGGGAGAAAGTTGAAAAATACTATATCTGGACGTTTTTTAAGCGAGACGGGACGCGAAAACAGTAAAAACCGCAGAACCGAGATCTCTAGCTCGGATACGCTGAAAGATCAACCTTCCCAACACTTTGCTTTTGCTGTAGAGTTTTTAGCATATGAGGCTAATAACACTCAATATTTGGGGCGGAAGAGTAAGCGCAAAATTAGGGCCGTTCTTTAAAACCTACTCTTCCACTGACATTTGGTGTTTTCAGGAGGTCTACAATCTATCTCCGAACGGCCCAGGGGCAGATAGCATGATAAAGGTCGAAGGCTACGAACCTGACCCCGAGCTATTTCCTAATTTAAAACACCGTCTGCCAACCCATCGGGGAGAATTCTGCCCAACCTATAAAAGCGTTTACGGTCTTGCGACTTTTGTTAGAGGAGGCATCGAGATCATTGACATGGGAGAAATGCTCGTTGCCGCTGGTGATTGGAATGACAACGCGGATATAGCCACAAAGGATCATCATCGCAAACTTCAATGGATGGAGCTAAAGATCGATCAGAAATACCTTTTGCTAGTTAATGCCCACCTCACTCACAGGCCCGCCGGCAAACAGGACAGTGAAAAACGTCTCAAGCAGTCACGGCTGATTGTTGATTTTTTAGACATGTTCAATATGCCAAAAATTGTCGCGGGAGACTTTAATCTGCTGCCAGATACCGAAAGCGTACAGATGATCGAGCAAGCGGGAGTGAGAAACCTGATCAAGGACTATAGTATAACCTCCACGCGGACAGAGCTGTATAAAAAAGATCTCCCGTTTGCGGATTATATATTCACATCGCCAGAAATTAAAGTGAACGAATTCAAGGTTTTGCCGGAAACAGTCTCCGACCATTCAGCCTTGTCGTTAGATTTCAGCCTTACCTAGCATGGACCAATCAATATCCGCAGAAATCATTGCACCCTCGCCTTCCAACTGGAAAAATGTCGGCCGAGAGATATATGCCATCGAACAAAGCGTCTTTAGCGAAAAAGCTTTCGGCCAGGAAATGATGGCCGCTGACTTAAACGATCCCCAGGCCGTACTGGCGGTGTTGAAAGACCAAAAAACTATAGTTGGTTTTGCCTATGCGCTGCCGGATGATAGAGAAACTGCCCACATCGTCGATGTGGTAATTGCGCCAAGCTATCAGCACAAAGGCCTAGTCGCAAAGCTCATGTCGTGCTTAGAAAGGCAGCTTAAAAACAACGGATACAAATATATCGAGACCGAAGCCATGGTTGAAAACGGCTACGCTGACAAAATACTAAAGAATTACAACGCTCAGATAATTGAGACGGAAGAATTCACTGGTCCGTACGGAGAACAAAGATATTTCAAAATTCGGCTTTAACGGTCTCTATTTTTTGTATTCCAGAATATCCCCCGGC
>DASPMN010000031.1:0-4627 GCA_035627035.1 Minisyncoccota bacterium | reverse complement strand
GCCGTTTGATAAGGTTGAGGCGCCTGCTTTCTTGACCGATATCCTGAAAGCGGCCGGCCCGGGCTTCGCGGTCGCTATCGGTTTGGCGCTCCGGGGATTGCAGGAGCTTTAGTGAAGAATGTATACTAGAGGAAGTATTTTTATGGAGACCACAACGCCAACCCCTCCCCAAATCCAAACGTCGTTTATTCCGAAGCAGACGATGGTTAAGCAGCCGGCTTCGCCGCGCCGTTTGCCGGCCGGCCTGGCTACCATCGTCGCGTTTTTGATTTTAGGACTCTCTATCGCCGCCTTTGCTTTTGCGTTCGCTTACCGCGCTGCTCTTTTAAGCGAAATCAACGCCAAGTGTCCGGACGCTTCGGCTGATACGAATCGAGGTTGCGGTTTGATCGCCACTCTTGAGCGCGAGCGCGAACGGCTTGACCCGCAGCTTCTGACGGAGTTCCGCCGCGTGAATGCTAAAATGAAGCTGGCCGAAACGGTCTTGGCCAAGCACGCCACCTTGGTGCCGCTGTTTACTTTCCTGAACGAGAACACTCTCCAGACGGTGCAGTACCAGCGTTTCTCCTTCTCTCCGACGGGGGTGATAATAGAAGGAACTGCTGAGGGTTATGAAGATATCGCTCTCCAGTCGAGAGAGTTCGGCAAGCATAAGGACAAGATCCAGGGCTTTATCTTTTCCGACTTGAATCTCGATCAGAACACCGGCAATGTCGTATTCAAGCTCGAGATGACGGTTAACCCGAGCGTCCTTTCATACCGTGATTATTGGTTGAATCGGCAGACCGGGTTCGAACAGCTGCCCTCAGAAAATCAGGCGCCGGCAGCTTCTGGGTCGAATGAGCAGGCAACAACAACTACTCAATAATTTTTATGATGCGCCTTATCGTTCCAATCGTACTCATCGCTCTGGCTGCCGGCCTCTTCTTCGGGTTTACTGATCCGCTCATTAACGGTTCGCTTGAGCCTTCGACGCCGACCAACCCGACAGTCAAAGGCGGCATTAAGGCCCTGCGGGCAGAAAAGGCCAAGCTTGATGAGGCTTTGACGAATGCTCGCAAATTGTCTGAACGGATGGACGAGCTGACGATGGAATACAATAACTTGCCGCCAGACAAGCTCGCTCGCTTGAATCAGTTCCTGCCGGATACGGTCGATAACGTTCAGCTTATTATCGACATTAATAATATCGCCAAGGCTCACGGCATGTCGATCCGCGACGTTAAGGTCCAGACTGAAGAGCCTAAGACCCAGACCTCGGTCATTAGCCGGTCGGGCAGTATGGAGCAAGGATCAGTCGCCTTGAGCTTCGTGGTTAGCGGGCCATACCGCGTTTTCCAGGACTTTCTGATCGATTTGTCCAAGAGCGTCCGCGTTGTCGACATCAATACCGCAGTGGTTTCCGCCGGGCAAGCCAGGGGCGTCTATGATTACAATGTGGAGCTCAAAACGTATTGGCTAAAATAATATGAAACTCGTCGTTAACATCGTCATCGTCCTTCTCTTCGTTACCGCCGCTTATTTCGGCGTCCGTTTCGCCTTGGGCGACAAGCCGGCGGAGCAGGTCGGCGTTCAGATCGAAGCAGTTCAGACTGCCACTTCGACCAATGGCGCCGCGCGTGCTGCCGCTGTTCGGACCGAAGACTTTCTTGCTCTCTTGAATACGGCTCAGTCTATTAATTTTACGAGCCCGCTTCTGGAAGACGAAACCTTCCTCGGCTTGGAAAACTTCCAGCAACCCCTGCCGACCCGTCCTGTTGGCCGCATTAACCCGTTCGCTCCTCTTAACCAGACTGACGATACTCCCGCCAAGGCCGCAACGACGACCAAAAAAACGCCTAACCGCTAGCCCATGACTCTCGGCCGGCCAGATATTCCGACATTTGATCTTGAAGGAAAGAAAGTTTCTTTCGACGTTTTGAAATACGTACCGCAGGACTCGGCGGCGCATTATCGATTCGTGCCGGTCGGTATCCGAGAGGGCGTGTTGGAGGTGGGGATGGTGGATCCTGAGAATATGGAAGCTCGAGACGCCTTGCAGTTCATTGCTTCAAGGGTGAATCTGCCGTTCAAGATTTATCGCATCTCGCAGCCTGATTTCGAAGCCATCCTTAAAACGTACAGCGGGCTGGGCGGGGCTGTCGATACGGCCTTGGAGGAGCTTGATATTGATACGAAAACGGAAACCGACAAGCTGGTCAGCGAAGTCCAGGCCAGCAAAGAAAAAAACGCCCCTGCGAGCAAGGCCGTGGCGGAGCCGGGCATCATCGAAGAGGCTCCTGTTACTAAGATAGTAGCGGTTATTCTCCAACATGCGACTTCCGGCAATGCTTCGGACATCCATATCGAACCGATTGCCGAGAAGGTAAGGGTCCGGTTCCGCGTTGACGGCGCTTTGTATACCAGCCTTTTCTTGCCGATCACGGTCCATGAGGCGATCGTGGCGCGCATTAAGATCCTGACTAATATGAAACTCGACGAGAAGCGCAAACCGCAAGACGGGCGCTTTTCAGCGAAAATCGAAGGCCGCAAGATCGACTTCCGCGTTTCGACGCTGCCAACGTATTTCGGCGAGAAGGTGGTTCTGCGCATCCTTGATCCGGATTCGAAATTGGTCCAGCTTGAGACGCTTGGCTTCCGCCCGGCCATCTTGGAAGCGGTCAAGCGGGGAATCGAGCGCCCTTATGGCCTGATCTTGGTCACCGGCCCTACCGGCTCCGGCAAGACGACGACGTTGTATTCGATGCTTAACGCTATCGACAAGGAAGAATACAATGCGGTCAGTTTGGAAGACCCGATCGAATTTGATATCGCCGGCGTCAATCAGTCCCAGGTTCAGCCGGAGATTAATTACACTTTTGCCAATGGTCTGCGCAGTATTCTGCGCCAGGACCCGGACATTATCATGGTCGGCGAGATCCGCGACAAAGAGACTGCCAGGCTGGCTATCCAGGCGGCTTTGACAGGCCACTTGGTATTCTCGACGCTTCATACGAACAACTCGATCGGCGCCATTCCGCGCTTGATCGACATGGGCGTCGACCCGTACTTGATTCCGACGACTTTGATCATGGCCATCGCGCAGCGGCTCGTGCCGAAGCTGTGCGAAGACTCGAAGCAGGCGGTTCCGGTTGAGGGGGCTTTGAGGATGATGTTCGAAAAACAGCTTGAGACCCTGCCGGCTGAATTCCGGAAGGACATCGCCATTCCGGAAAACGTCTATCAAGCCGTCAACTCGCCGGCTGCGCCGCGCGGCACCAAGGGGCGCGTGGCCGCTGCCGAGTTTTTCGAGATGGATCGCGAATTGGAAAAGATTATTTTGACCAATCCGACCGACGGGGCGATCTATGATCACGTTCGCAGCAAGGGGTTCTTGAGCATGCGGGAAGACGCGATGCTCAAGGCTTTCGAAGGAACTATTCCCTTCGGCGAAGTGAATAAGCTATAATAAGCCCACTAGCAGCAATATATATGGAATCATCAAACCAAACGAAAATACTGATCGTGGATGACGACAAGTTCCTTCTCGATATGTATGCCATCAAGTTTAAGGAACAAGGTTTTGATACGGAGGTGGCCTTCAACGGGGCTGAGGCGCTGGAAAAGATTGATAAGGGTTTGATGCCGGAGATCTGCTTGGCGGACGTCGTCATGCCAGGCATGAACGGATTTGAGCTGGTGGCGGAATTTCGCAAACGACCAAGCTTGGCTGCGGCGACAATCGTTATCTTGTCGAATCTTGGCCAGAAAGAAGACGTAGAAAAGGGGATATCTGCCGGCGCTGACGGCTATATCGTTAAAGCCAGCGCGACCCCTTCGGAGGTCGTTAAGAAGGTGTTGGATATCGTTGCCCATAAGCAGCCTAAAGCATAATCTATGACGGACTATCGCAAAGAACTTGAAGATTTAATATTGACCGTCGCTCGAGAAGGAGGATCTGACCTCCACTTGACCGTCGGGCATTACCCGACGATTCGTGTCGCCGGCGACCTTATCCCGCTTGTTAAGAAAACGGTTCTGACGCCGGAAGATACGATGGGCTTTGCGATGGAGGTTTTAAACGAGTCGAATCAGAAAATTTACCTGGACCGGAAAGACATCGACTTCTCCTATAGTCCGGACGGGGATATGCGCTTCCGCGGCAATGCTTTTTTTCAGCGCGGCTACGCAGCTTTGGCATTCCGTCTCATTCCTAAACAGATCAAGAGCATGGAGGAGCTCGGCCTGCCGCCGATTTTGGCTGATTTCGCTCGAAAGAAGCAAGGCTTCTTTTTGGTGGTCGGTCCGGTCGGGCAGGGCAAATCGACGACCTTGGCTTCGATGATCGAGCTGGTTAATCGAGAGCGGGCCGAGCATATCATTACCATCGAGGATCCGATCGAGCATATCTTTACCAGCAATCGCTCCATCATCGACCAGCGCGAGATTCGTTTTGACACGGCCGATTTTCCTTCTGCGCTCAAGGCGATGTTCCGCCAGGACGTTAATGTCGGCATGATCGGCGAGATGCGCTCGCCGGACACTATTTCGATCGCCGTTACGGCGGCTGAAACCGGCCACTTGATCTTCTCGACGCTGCATACCAACAGCGCTTCGCAAGCGATTGACCGTATTATCGACTCATTCC
>DASPMN010000030.1:0-3548 GCA_035627035.1 Minisyncoccota bacterium | reverse complement strand
CATCAACTTCCTCCCGAGCTCCATAGATATCCGCCAACCAGACCTTGTCGACGTCGCTAAAACTGGCGGCAAAATCATCAAAAAGGAGTTTGGTGCGACTGTAGAGGTGAGGCTGGAAAGCCACGAGCACTCTCCCCTTTCCCGTCTTAGCGACCACCTCGCGCGCAGCAGCCAAAGCTGCACGGACTTCAGTTGGGTGGTGGCCATAATCGGTATAGACCAGGGCTCCGACCGAGGTCTTGCCTTTGTATTCAAAGCGCCGCCAGGTGCCAGCAAAGCGGCCTAAGGCAGCTAACGCTTCCTGCTTCTCGATGCCCAAAAATTGAGCCGCCGCCAAAGCGGCTTGGGCATTCTGTTGATTGTGTTCGCCAGGAACCTGCAGGACTGCTCTCTCGGCTGCAACATAGTCGATCACCTGACAATGAGCGGCTTTCACTATCGGCTCCAGAGCCGGATCGTTGACGTTGCAAATCAAAGCACCATGTTCCGGTATTTTCCTTACTAATTCCTTGAATGCCTCTTGAATGTCAGCAAAGTCTTTATAGTAATCCAGGTGGTCGTTATCAATGTTGGTAATAACAACCACGGTCGGATTAATGTTTAAAAACGAGCGTCGATATTCGCAGGCCTCGACAATCAAAAGATCGCTCGCGCCGGCGATAAAATTGGAATGCTGCCCCTTTAAGATACTGCCGACAATGACCGTCGGATCACGTTTTGCCTCAACGGCAATTTGAGCCAGCATGGCCGTCGTCGTCGTCTTTCCGTGCGTCCCCGCGATTGCGATAGTACGCTTGTCCGCCGAGATAAGGCCAAGCGTTTCTGGGTAGGTTAGCATTGGTATTCCCCGCTCCCGGGCAGCTGCGAGTTCCGGATTATCGCCAGGGATCGCAATGGTGTAAATAACCAAATCGGTTTCCGCGGACAGGTTATCCGCCTGATGGCCCTGGTATATTTTAATGCCAAGCTCAGCAAGCGATTGCGTAATAACCGACGAAGAGCCGTCAGAGCCGCTGACCTCCTTGCCCTCTTCTAGCATCATCCGGGCAATCGCCGAGATGCCGATGCCGCCGATACCGACGAAATGGACTTTCTTTGCGTTTTTTAAATCCACAATTGTTATTTCAACTTCTTAACCAGCTTCACGAATTGATCGCCCCGATCGAATTCATTCAAGAAAATGCCGAAACTGGCGGCGCCCGGAGAGAGCAGAACGATATCGCCGCGCTTGGCAAAGCCGCACGCAAGTTCAAAGGCCTCTTTCATTGAAACCGCTTCTGCGACCTGATAAGGAACCCGCTTGCTTTTGGAAATCAACTGCTTGATCTTCTCGGTCGCCGACCCTTTGAAGAGCACGGCGGCCTTGATGTAGGGAGCCATTGTTTTGACCAGTTCATCATATTCCAAAACCTTGTCAGTGCCGCCGCCAATCAAGACAATATTTCTTTTCTTGCCAGCCCCTAATGCCTTAAGGCCAGCCATAACGCCATGAGGAGTCGTCGCCGTCGTATCATTGTAATATTTAACCCCCTTAAGTTCGCGGACCAGCTCCAGCCGACCCGGCACTCCAGGAAATTTTTCGATCGCCTTTTTGACCACAGCCGGCTTAATCTTCAAAATTTTCGCTACCGCTACCGCCAAAGCAATATTCGCCCGGTTGTGTTCTCCCAAAAGCTTTGTCTTCCAGGTCTTCGGCGTCTGCTTGGCCGAGGTGATTACAAGCCGGCCTTGAAGCTTTTTGCCATGCGTATGCTTGATCTTCCTTGCAATCACTTCGTCCGCGACCAAGTAATCCCCTTTCTTCTGATTGCTAAAAATATAGGTCTTGTCGGTATAGTACAAGTCCATATCGCCCTGGTAATAATTCAGATGGTCGGGAGTAAAGTTAGTGAAAACAGCAATATGCGGACTGAGGCGAATTTCCTGCAGGCCCTGAAGCTGCCACGAAGCAAGCTCCATCACCACATAGTCCCCCTTTTTCACCTTCGTGACCAACGGCAGCGTCGCCATCCCTTTGATGTTGCCCGCCAAATATACCGTCTTGCCAGCCTTTTTCAGTATTTCATAAATCAGGTTAGTGGTGGTAGTCTTGCCCCGAGTTCCCGTAACCCCGATAATAGTCCCCTCGGTATACTGAGCGAAAAGAGACTCATCGGTTTCGATCGGGATTCGATGCTTGCGAGCCTCCGTCAAAAAAGGAGAATGCAGCGGCATTCCAGCCCCCTTCAAAATCATATCCTTGCCGGAAAAATCAGCCAGCCGATGCTCACCTAAGACATACTTAATATTCTTGTATCTCTTTAGCTTAACCAGGGAAGTTTTCAGCTGGGCAGCCGTTTTAACATCGGTGACCGTCAAATCCGCCCCGGCCCGAGCCAGGAACTGCGCATCACCGATGCCCCGGCCCAGCGTGCCGAGACCCATGAGCGTAATCTTCTTGCCTGCGAAGATTTTCTTAGGGTTCATCATACACCGTGAGTATACAACACTTTCTCGAAAAGAGAAGGGTGGATTATGAAGAGCCATGCTTTCTACGGCCCAGGGCAAGGCAATAAGCCCGGCCTTGTTTTCATCAGACTTTCTGATATAATCAAGGCCGTACCGTAGTAATATTTTTGCGCGTGTAGCTCAGGTGGTTAGAGCGCGTCACTGATAATGACGAGGTCCCAGGTTCGAGTCCTGGCATGCGCACTACAAGAAAAATACCGGCAGATGCCGGTATTTTTCTTTATTATCCCTTGTGATTCCGCTCAACCTGCGCCAGCTGATGGATAGCCGAGGCGGACTTAACCATCTCTTCCGCTAGCCACTTCAAGTGATTAGCCTCTTTTTCGCCAATACTAGTCCGCATTTTTTCCACTGACCGATCATGGACTTTCTGGACGTCGTGACAATATTGAAGCAGGAAGTCCTGCTCCTCACCGAACGGCAAATCGCCCAACAAAATGAAAGATGGTTGCAGTGAATATGTTTCCATAGATATATGAAAGAATTTAGAGCGAATAATCAGCCGGAACGGAAGCAAACCCGTCAGCGCTAATAATCAAATGGTCCAGCAAGCGAATGCCTAAAACCTTGCCCGCCTCAACGAGCTGTTCGGTAACGGCAATGTCCTGATCGCTCGGCTTAAGCATTCCTGAGGGATGGTTGTGAGCGATAATGACGGCAGCTGCGCCATACTCCAAAGCCGGACGGAAAACTTCGCGCGGATGAGTTATGTTCACGTCCACCGTCCCAATGGACACGACCTCGTCATGAATTACCTGGTAATGGGAATTCAAATACAAGCCTCGCAAATGCTCCCGATTAAGCGATGCCATATCCTTCAATTGCTCGAATGCTTCGGCGGCTGTCCTAACGACAGGCAGAGATCCGCTGCGCCGCGAAAAATAACGGCGGCCAAGCTCGCTGCAAGCAACCAGCTGCATCGCTTTAACCAGCGGAATACCAAGCTCATGAGCGGAGCGCTTTGGGTCAGTCAACGACTTAAAAGTTCGATCCCCGTATTCCTTTAGTATCCGTCGAGACATGGACATTACGTCTTCCTT
>DASPMN010000029.1:0-8691 GCA_035627035.1 Minisyncoccota bacterium | reverse complement strand
TACCTTTGGCTGCTTTGCAGGCTTTTGGCTTGCTGACGATCTTGGAGCGCCAAGGCGTCTTGCTGGATTTGACTATGGCCGATCGGATCCTGAACGTTGTTGTCGTGGTCACCGGCTCCATGATTTTGATGTGGCTCGGTGAATTGATAACTCAATACGGTATCGGCAATGGCGTCTCGCTCCTTATTTTTGCGGGTATCGTCGGCGCCGTTCCGACTACCGCTCTCCAGTTGTGGCAGACTTTTGATGTTTCTCAGTTGCCGATGTATCTCGGCTTCATCGCTGCCATCATCGCCATTATCGCCGGCATCGTGGTCATCAGCGAGGCTGAACGGCCGATTCCGATCACCTATGCCAAACAGGTGCGCGGCAGCCGCTCCTACGGCGGAGGAGGAAGCTATCTGCCTATTCGCGTGAATAATGCAGGGGTTATGCCGATCATCTTCGCGTTGTCGCTCCTGCTTTTCCCGCAAATGGCCGCCAACTTCATGGTACAGTCTTCTCAGGCGCTCATTGCTTCGACTGGCAGCTGGATCTTGGCAACCCTTGCTAATCAGTGGATCTATGCCGCTTTGTACTTCGTCCTGGTCTTTGCCTTCACGTATTTCTACTCGTCGATCACGTTCGATCCTCACGCGATCTCTACCAACCTTCAGAAAAGCGGCGCCTTCATGCCGGGCGTTCGTCCGGGCCGCCCGACGGCCGATGCTATCAGCCGCATCGTTAATCGTTTGACCTTGGTTGGAGCCCTGTTCTTGGGCATCATTGCCATGTTGCCGATGGTCATGCAGGCCATAACCGGCTTGGCTGCGCTCGCCGTTGGCGGAACCGCTCTTTTGATCGTCGTCTCGGTAGCGATCGATTTCGTAAAACAGGTCAACGCTCAGATCTCGATGCGGGAGTACTAGTATATATAAAGCAAAAAAGCCCCGTCTGGGGCTTTTTTGCTTTATGGGGCATAACGAGTATACTGTCGATATGGAATCAGGACCGCAGACCTTCATTTTTGCTGGCAAGTCGGGCGTCGGGAAGGGGACGCAGGGAGCTTTGCTTAATAACTATTTACGCGACCAAGCAGCGCTTACCGGCTCAGAGTTTGAACTTCTTTATCTGGAAACCGGGCAGAAGTTCCGGTCCTTCATGAATGGCGGCACCTACGCGGCTAAGCGGGCGGAAGAAATGATTGACCGCGGAGGCCTGCTGCCGGCTTTTTTGGCAGTGTGGAATTGGACTGACTCGCTGAATGCCAAGCTCAAGGGTACGGAGCATTTGATCGTTGACGGTACTCCTCGAACCATCGCCGAAGCCCAGTCTTTTGACGAAGCTCTGGTTTTTTATGGCCGTACGAATCCTTATTTCTTCTATCTCGAAGCGCCTGATGAGATCGTTACCGAGCGTCTGAAAGAGCGCGGTCGGGCCGATGATACGCCAGAGGCCATTGTCCGACGCTTGGCTTGGTTTCGCGACCAGGTAAAGCCGGCGGTCGGACTGTTTAGAGATAATCCGAAGTATCGTTTCGTGGAAATAGATTCAAGCGGGGAAACAGAGGATGTCCATCAGGCTATTATTTCGTCATTATGAATCGGCTTATAAAAACACCGGCAGACATTGTCCTTTTGCGCGAGAGCGGCAAGCGCCTGTCTTCGATAGTGTCCAAAGTTGCCGCGGCTGTTGCTCCGGGAGTTACGACCGGGGAATTGGATGCTTTGGCGCGACGGGAGATAGCCGTCTTGGGGGATAAGCCGGCCTTCTTGAATTATCGTCCGCAAGGAGCGCCTAAGCCTTATCCGGCAGCTCTCTGCGTTTCGGTCAACGAAGAAATCGTTCACGGCATTCCGGGCGAACGGATCCTTGAAGAAGGGGATATCGTCACGGTTGACCTTGGGCTTAATCACCAGGGGCGTTTTACCGATATGGCTCTGACCGTGCCGGTTGGCGCCGTCGAGGCTTCGCTCCTGCCTTTTTTGGATGCCTGCAAACGTTCGCTCGAGGCTGGTATTGCTGCGGCCAAGCCGGGCAACCGGATTGGCGATATTAGCGCAGCTGTGAGCCAGACGGTTAAAGCGGCCGGCTATGTCGTTATTAGGGAGCTGGCCGGCCATGGCGTTGGTTACGGGGTCCATGAGGATCCTTACGTACCTAATTACGGCCCGGCCGGAAAGGGTATGAAGCTTGAACCTGGCATGGTGATCGCTATTGAACCGATGATTGCTTTGAGCGGGAAGGGCAATATCGTGCTGGAAGATGACGATTTTACCTATGCCACCGAAGACGGCAGCTTGAGCGCTCACTTCGAGCATACGGTTTTGATTGGCGAAACCGGGCCCGAAGTTTTGACGGCGCTGGCGGATTAACAATTTTTCTACAAGCATATGAAACATCCGAAAGAAGAAAAAACTTTTGTCATGATCAAGCCTGATGGCGTGCGCAAGGGTCTGATCGGTGAAATTCTGCGCCGCTTCGAACAGCGCGATCTGAAGGTTGTCGCTCTGGAGATGTTTCAGCCGACCCTTCAGCAGATCGATAATCACTATCCTAAAGATGAGGCGTGGATTCGCCGTTTGGGCCAGAAAACCTTGGGTACCTATGCTAAATATGGCTATCAGGCCAAAGAGGAGATCGGTACCGATGACGAGCTGGAGATCGGCAGTCAGGTTCGCGGCTGGCTGATTGAGTATATGATTTCCGCCCCGCTTGTGAAGATGGTTGTCCAAGGAATCCATGCGGTCGACGTCGTCCGTAAAATTGTGGGCCCAACCTTGCCGTCGATGGCCGAATTGGGGACTATTCGCGGGGATTATTCCATCGATTCGCCTCTTTTGGCCAACAAAGAGAAACGGTCGGTGATGAATCTCATCCACGCTTCGGAGACGCCCGAAGAGGCGCTGCACGAGATTAAGCACTGGTTCGATACGATGCCGGAATTGACCTACAAGCGTTTCGGCGTTGATGAATAAGGGCCTTTTGGTTCATTGCCAAATCATGCGAAGCGTTTATACTGAAGGCAGGTTATTTGAGATATTATTCTAGCTAACATATTTTTAGGGAGTCTTATGATTTGTTTGGGCCGTGGCCCAGACGTGCGGACACCCACCTGGAATTTTCTCTAGGGTAATATGCTTCAAATAACCTAATGAAAAACCGAAAGCCTGGCTTTCGGTTTTTTGCTGCGTGGCTTCGGGACGTCGGCTCATGATATAATAAGCGCATGCTTAAACGACCGCTCCTGATTCTCTCGATGATTATCTTGATCGCCTTGCTGTCATATCTGGATCTTCTGGCTTTTCAATATTTCTGGTATTGGCGGTTGTGGTGGTTCGATATTGTCATGCATGCGCTTGGAGGGGTGGTTTTGGGCTTGGCTGGCTTGTGGCTGTACGCGGTCAGCAATAAGGCCGAATTAAGATCGCTCGGGGCCTCGCGAATCTTGCTGATCGCCCTGACTGCCAGCCTGCTATTCGGCGTCGTCTGGGAATTTTTCGGCTTTGGCGTCGAGCGTTTTTACATGTCCGAGGTTGCCTTCAAGAGTTTTGCGGCGCTGCGAGTCGGTTTTGCGGACAGCTTAGGCGACATCCTGTCGGATGCCGCTGGCGCCCTGTTGGCCGCTTTGTCAGTAATTGTCATATTGCGATGGAAAAAGAACAAACTACGTTAATCGAGCCTAAGGAGGTTCCGGCAGCGAAAAGGAATTTTTCAATAATGTTTTCCGGCGGCGTCGGCTCCGTAACTGGCGCTAATTTCCTCTTGGAGGACAAGGATACCGGTAAGCGTTACGCTATCGATTGCGGCCTGCAGCAGGGAGGTAAGATGTGCGATGACCAAAACCGGCAGCCTTTTGCGTACGACCCAGGTTCGGTCGATGTCTTGTTTATTACTCATGCCCACTTGGACCATATCGGCCGTATCCCCAAGTTCGTTCACGAGGGCTTCCGCGGCGTTATCTACTCGACGCCGCCGACCAAGGAGATGGCCGACACGTCTTTGCGCGACAGCTTGAACGTGCTGGAAAAAGAAGCCAAGCAAGACGATTTGCCCCCTCTGTATGCCGAGGCCGATATCGATAAGGCGGTGAGCCTGTGGCAAACGGTAGGCTATCATAAGCCGATCGAGCTCGACGGCCTGGTGGCAGTCTTTCGCGATGCCGGACATATTCTCGGTTCGGCCATGGTCGAATTTATGACCAAAGACGGCAAGAAGATCCTTTTTACCGGAGACTTGGGCAATTCGCCGGCACCGCTTTTGCGGCCAACGGAAACGGTCACGGACGCGGACTATATCGTCATGGAAAGCGTCTATGGCGATCGCAACCATGAAGACCGGTCCGAGCGCCGCGACAAGCTGGAGGACATCATCGAAGAGACGCTCAGGCAGAACGGCACGCTGGTTATCCCGGCTTTTTCGATCGAGCGCACTCAGGAGCTTCTCTATGAGATCGAGAACATGATGGAGCAGTCTCGCATTCCTTTGGTGCCGGTTTTCCTTGATTCTCCGCTTGGCATCAAGATGACGGAGATCTACCGCAATTACAAAGAGTATTTCAATAAGGAAGTCGGGGAAATTAACCGCCGAGGCGACGGTATTTTGAATTTCCCTCAGCTGCAAGTGACGCTCTCGACGGAGGAGTCGAAGGCGATTCTCCATGCCAACCCCCGCAAGATCGTTATTGCCGGTTCCGGCATGTCGATGGGCGGCCGCATTGTTCATCACGAGAAGAACTATCTTTCCGGCCCGAACAATACGCTTCTTTTGATCGGTTACCAGGCTCCGGGTTCGCTAGGGCGAATGCTGCAGGACGGGGCGAAGGAAGTGCGCATCCTTGGCCAGGATGTGGCGGTGAATGCCCGGATAGCCATGATTTCCGGCTATTCTGCTCACAAGGATCACGACGGCTTGATGGAGTTCGTCCGCACGACGGCTGATCGGGTCAAGAGGGTCTATGTGGTAATGGGCGAGCCCAAGTCCTCGCTTTTCTTGGCTCAGCGCCTGCGGGATTATCTCGGCATCGACGCGGTCGTGCCGTCGCAGGGGCAGTCGGCTGACATCTCGCTGTGATATACTCGAAACTATGACGAACATTTCAGGAAAACATAATCATTTGCGCCCGAAGATCTGTATTTCTGGCGCCGCCGAAACTGGCCATTGCGGTCCCGACGCTATGGAGTTGGCAAAAGAGCTCGGACGGGAAATCGCACGCCAAGGGGGCGTTCTGGTAACGGGCGCAACGACGGGCTTTCCTTTATGGTCAGCTATGGGCTGCAAGGAAGAAGGGGGAGTGTCGCTTGGACTGTCGCCAGCCGCTTCCGAGCGCGAACATATCGATGTCTACAAGCTCCCCGTAGAGTATCAAGACCTCATTATCTATACCGGCTTCGGCTATTCCGGCCGCAACTTGCTTTTGACCCGGTCGTCAGACGCGGTGATCGTCGGCTGCGGCCGTATTGGCACGCTCAATGAGTTCACCGTGGCCTTTGAAGACGGTAAGCCGATCGGCGTACTGCAGGGCGCTTGGGAATTCGATGAGCTTCTGCAAGAAATCATCGAGAAGGGGCGGAGGCCTAATGAAAACATTCTTTTCGACGAAAACCCTAAGAATTTAGTTGCCCGCCTGATCGACCTGATTGAAAAGAACAAAGAAAAAGAACTTCAGTTTTACAAAAACCCGGACCATTCATCGGGAGCGGTGCCCGTCCCTGATGAATACAAAGCTGTAATGTAAACAAAAAACCCGCTTGCGCGGGTTTTTTGTTATTTGACGGTTTCTACTACTTTAGCGAAGGATTCAGGATGTTCTTCGGCGAGAGTGGCGAGCATTTTGCGGTTGAGCGAGACGTTCTTCACCTTGAGCATGTTGATGAACTTGCTATAAGAAAGCTCGAAGGGGCGAAGGCCGGCGCTGATCTTGGTGTTCCATAGGCGGCGGAAATCGTTCTTTTTGTCCCGACGGTGGGCGAAAGCGTGGACGCCGGCCTTAAGAATGGCGACTCGTGCTTCGATCTCTTTGGTGCTGCGGCCGAAGCGATAGCCTTTCGTCTTTTTCAAGATGTTCCGGCGGCGCTTCATCGCGATGGTTCCTCGTTTGACGCGTGTCATGATAGTTTAATTACTTGGTAGCTGGCAAAAAGCGGGCTGCGGTTTTGTTGGCCATACGAATAGTAGCGCTGCGCTTGTTGGCCAACTGGGTGTTTCGCGATTCCTTGGCATTGAAATGGTTCTTGCCCGGCTTGCGAACAACCAGCTTACCGTTTTTGGTAACTTTGATTCGTTTGCTAAATGATTTATTGGTTTTCATGGTCGTTTGGTTGGTTGGCAGGTTTCTCTTTGCTGGCGGTCTTGGCTCGTTCGATGACCAGGGCTAAGCCTTTCGGTCCTCGTTTTGGCGCTTCGGCAACGCGGTAATCCTCGGAAATCAGGTGGAGCATGCGCTCCAGGCGGGTTTCGAGGAATTTCGGATCAAGATACTTGGCGCGGCCGGGAAGGAATAGTTCGATCTTGACGCGGTGGCCTTCTTTGATGAACTCCGAGGCTTTCGCCGCTTTGAGTTCCAGGTCGTGATCGCCGGTGCCGATTTTGACTTGGAGAGACTTGGTTTCGGTATTTTTGCTACCAGCTTTTGCGACTTTTTCTTTCTTGTTCTGCTGGTATTGCCACTTTCCGTAGTCCATAATCTTGGCGACCGGGGGAACTGCTTGGGGAGAAATCTCGATCAAGTCGAGACCTCTCTCTTCGGCGCGGGCCAAGGCTTCGGAAAGCGACAGGACACCCAAATTGCCCTCCTCCTCGTCGACGACGCGAAGCTGGGCAGCTCTTATATGGTGATTTATCCTAATCCTGTCTTTCAAATAGATATTGTGAAATAGCCTGCAAACGTCGATATAATAATGCATTTGCCGGGGAAAGTCAATAAAAAGGCTCTGGGAAAAGACGGCGTTTGCTGTTAGAATGCCGGCATGGCGCCTCTCGTCCACAACAAGAAAGCCGGCTTCAATTACGAGTTCCTCGAAAAGTTCGAGGCCGGCTTGGATTTGCTCGGCTCCGAGGTCAAGTCTCTTCGGAGCCATCAGGGCTCGCTCGATGGCGCCTATGTCTCAATTCGCGGCGGGGAAGCTTTCCTTTTGGGTTCTTATATTCCGCCATATCAGCCTAATAACGGCTCGCTTGAAGGCTATGACCCGGAGCGGGCCCGCAAGCTCCTTTTAACCAAGGGGGAACTGGCGGATCTGATAGAAAAGGAGAAGGCCGACGGGTTGACGATAGTGCCGATTTCAGTGTATAATAAGGGGCGATACCTGAAGCTTGAGATCGCTTTGGCCCGCGGTAAAAAGAAGTTCGACAAGCGCGAAACGATCAAAAAGCGGGATGTCGAACGAGAAATCGGCAGGACGTTGAAAAATTAGTTTCCCCTATGGGGATGATCGGCTTAGACAGTCGGTTTCCTCTTTTGAGTGCATGCCGAGTCTTCTGGAATCTCGCAAAACTTCCAGGAACCCTTAAGTGCAAAAAATTCTGCACGCGGCGTAGTATCTCCATACTTCGCTTCCAATTCTCTCGCTTTCGCGTAGGTTGGCATCCGGCTCCCTTGCCGCTCGCTCAGGGGAGTAGGGTGGAATAGCTGGCGAGCTCGGAAATTTGCCCGCTTCAGCAAAGATCCTAAACTATAGAAGCTCGGCCAAGCGGCCTTTCGTTCGCTTCTGATCCGTTTGGCTTAAAAAACGAAGCGATCTACGCATGTAGAGTCTCCTAAGAAAACCTTCTGCACGCGGGTTCGATTCCCGCCATCTCCACAACAAAAACAGCCTTACGTCATAAGGCTGTTTTTCGGCCACCAGACACGTTATTGGAACCTGCTAAACTGTGTCCAAACCAGTTTCGCTCAATTAAGGGAGGATCCTGATGTCGGACTTTACGAACTACGACAGGGCGGTAATGATTATCCGTTACTGTTTCCTGGGAGGACCAAAAAGCGTTAACGACATTTGCCGGCCTCCTAACCGGCTCAATATTTCAGGGCGGCCCCTATCAAAATAAAAAGCCGTCCTTCCGGCGGCTTTTTGCGTACTTCCTTATTCCGAAGATCCTTCCTTGTCCTTTCGTATCATATCCTGCGCTTCTTTTTCAGTGAGGTTCCGGTAATCGAAACAATCGATGCAATCTTCCACTTCGCAGCCGCAGGGCTCTCTTGGACAAGTCCACAATATCCAGCCGCCTTTTGAAGTAGGGCACAGGTGGCCGTCATAATGAGGCCTTTGAAGAACGCATTTGGCGATTTCCCCTTCTCTTGTGAGGTTGTGATCAGGAGGGAGAAGTATTTCGCATTCCATGGCAGTTTCCTTTCCGGGGGATCTGCCTGAAGCTTATCATGCCTGGCAATGCTTGACTATTTGGCTTTAAAATAGCAGAGTTCCGTATAGATTCTTGATTATGATCACTCTATACTTAAGGAGAAGATGTCATGACCGTTAAAAACATGGGCCCATTCGCTCTTGCGGGCGAACAGCTCCGTTTCCATATTCATCCTGATGGCCGCGACTTGAGATGGTTGTTGGGAGCCTGGGAAGAGAGAGGGTGGATTGATGAAGGAGCCAAATTGCTTCTCAGCGGCCGGAGCTTCGATCCGGTATCCGGAGATAGCCACATTTCGATCCTTCGCCCCAGGTTGGTCGCGGCGCCGGTCGTAACGAACCGCGAGATCTG
>DASPMN010000028.1:0-2701 GCA_035627035.1 Minisyncoccota bacterium | reverse complement strand
CGCCGCCGAGACTGACGACCATTAACCCTGACTATACCGTCAACAAAGAGAGGCCGTTTGAAATTCACGCCGATGTCTGGCCGCATCTAAGGCGCCTCTTGGAGGAGGCTGAAGAAGATGGCGTCGATCTCCGGGTGGCTTCTTCTTTCAGGTCGTTCGGAACTCAATCGTCGCTTAAGTCTGCCTACGTGACTACCTACGGCGCCGGTACGGCTAATAGGTTCTCGGCCGATCAAGGGTACTCTGAGCATCAGCTCGGAACGACTGTCGATTTCAGTACGTCCAAATTAGGAGGCGATTTTTCAAAATTCGAGACCACGCCGGCTTATGCATGGCTCACAAAAGAAGCGCATAAGTACGGCTTCGTTCTCTCCTATCCTAAGAACAACGCTTATTACCAGCATGAGCCGTGGCACTGGCGTTTCGTCGGAATAGACCTGGCCCGAAAGCTTCAGGAGGAAGGTAAGCATTTTTATGACCTTGACCAGCGCGAGCTCGACTCTTATTTGGTGAAGATCTTCGATTAGGTAGGGGGGGTGAATATTCATTCTGAATCTGCTACGCTCAAGGTGGATTTTGTCCGTATTTGCAAAAAGGAGATGGCTGATGGACGTTGTTGCCATGAATGCAAGAGAGGAATATGTCCGATCGGAAGGTTGGTGCAATTGTTCTTGTCATGATAAAGGGTTTTCTGGTCGCGCCTGCGTGCTTCCTTGCTGCTTCGCGTGCCCAGGTTGCGGAGAAAGAGTAAGGTTGTCGGCTTTCAAGGGGCACGTACTAAAATACTGTGCAGTCAATTTTCCGCCCCCGCTTCTTATTGATATGTCTGTGTGGCTGAAAGCTCCTCGTAAAAAACCCGCCAGAGTGTCTGATGTTAAAAGTCCTTAACCGGACTTTTTCTTTATCAGGACCGTGTTAAGATGAAGTCATATATGAGCGCCCATGAGAGTATTGAAATTATCGATAGTCCGTCAGAGGATGAATATGAGTTTCCCGACCTGTCGGCCGAAAAGCTGGCAGTCCTTTCGAGTGAAGAATTAGAAACCGTATTGAAAAGTATCCCTTTGCCGGTCCGGGAGGCGGTAATAAAGTCTATAATTGCTTCTGCTGAAGAGAGCCGTAAGGCATTGGCAACCGAAACTGAATCTTTAAGTTACGTAGATAATCCACGCAACCTGGATGCAGACCAAGGCGCACAGGATGGGATTTTAAAAAACGTACAACAGCGGGAAGACTTGGCTGCGCTTTCTTGGAAGCTGAAGCGTTTCTTGGAGAGGGGTTCCGCTCCAGAAATAGCAGGCGTTTCTTTTTCCGAACCAGCTGCGCCTTCGAGCGTTGAAGAGGTGAGTGTAAGAAAGAAAGAATTGCAGCGGGCGATTATGCGGGCTCGAAAAGAGGATCGTCACGCTGATGCTGCAAGAATGGTTGCAGAGACGGCCCGCCTGACCGCTCAAGGAGTAAGCCTGAAGCAGTCAGCACAGAAGAAGAAAGCGGAGGAAAAGAAAGTCTCCAATTACGAACGAATCGTCAAAGCGGCTTTTGATAAGCCGTTGGGCAAGGTTATAGACATCGAGGACCGGGCCATGCTGGATAGAAGCATTGAGCTGTCCGCGGCAACGATAGCGGAACGCTCGACGGCAAAAGTTGTAGATCTTGAAGGAGAGAGGGCTCCTTCTGAGGAAGAGGTTGCGCCGCAAGCCGAAGCAAAAGAAGGCAAGAAGCTGTCTTTTTTCGCGAAGGCAAAGGCTAAGGCTGCCTCCTTCTTTGGCCGTTCTTAATCAAACGGTCATCAGCCAGATCTAACCTTGGGGCAGGCGGCTCTCGGCCTGCTATTTTTGTAGTTTCTCCAATTATGAAAACACTTACTTCTACGCCTCAGGTATGCGATTGGAAATTTTCTCTAACGTCTGTTGATACGTGGGAACAGATGCTTCTTGATTGCGAACGGGCAAGAGAAACAATCGACTTCGAGCAATTCATTTTCGCTAACGATGATATCGGCAGGCGTTTTTGCGAGCTGTTCATTAAGAAGGCCAAAGAGGGGGTGAAAGTGCGCCTGCTGTTTGATACGGTGGGCAGCTATACGATGATGTCGGGAAGCCTGGTAGACGATTTGAAGAAAGCCGGCGCGGAGGTATTGTTCTTCGTGCCGTTTAACCCCCTGAAGTTTGATTTTCCCTCCTGGGCCTATCGCGATCATAAAAAGATCCTCGTCATTGACCAAGAGATAGGGTACATCGGCGGCGTCGGGATCCAGCAATCGTTCGAAGGCTGGCGCGATACGCATGTGCGGATCTGCGGCGATCCGATCGTTTTGGATATGCTGGAAGATTTCAACCGCATGTGGAAACTGGCCGGAGACAAGAAGTTTCGGCCGTTTCGCCGCCGCCGCTATTTCCGCCAAAGCGGCTTCAAGCTTGTCCATCATTCCCCTTTCCATAATCAGAAATTCCTGTACGAAGAGCTCTTGAAAGCGGTCCAAAAAGCCAAAAGCTATGTCTATCTGACGACCCCGTACTTTATTCCGAGCTTCCGTCTGCTGCGGGCAATGAAGGAGGCGGGGGAGCGGGGCGTTGACGTTCGGCTTTTGTTGCCGTCGGTGTCGGATATGAGCTGGGTTAATACGGCTTCAAAATACTATTTCCGTTCCCTGTTAAAATCCGACGTAAAAGTTTTTCTGTATAAGAACCGGATGATCCAT
>DASPMN010000027.1:0-11742 GCA_035627035.1 Minisyncoccota bacterium | reverse complement strand
CAGGACCGAAGGCAACACGAGCGGCGTTTTGGCTACGCTCGATGCCCGATGGAACTGGTGGGGGTCGAATGCCGGGCCAGGCGGTTGCGGAGGAGCCTTCGGTTCCGGGATCGACGCAAGCCAGCATCTCGTCATGAGCCTGTCGGCTAATCCTGCCTATTTGACTGAGGGCGAGCCAATGACGGTCGTTGCCGATTTCAGCAAAGACAATCTAGGGATGATCCATCCTGACGTCTGGTTTGCCGGCGACAAGACCGTGTGGTTCAATGTCGCGGACGATCACGGCTGGTTCTCGCCGAATCCTGGCCGGACGGTTTCCGGACGATCGGAAAGCGTCTTCCATCTTGGGGGCAACTTCTCGTCCGTGTCCGTGTCCGTAACCGCTAATTGCGATTGCGAAACGGTCGGGCCGCTCGAGCTGCGGCAGCGGTCCGGCGTAAGCGACTGGCAGCTCTACGACTGATTGATCTTTAGTGGGCCAATGAACCTTTGAAGCGCGGACCTGTCCGCGCTTTTTTCATGTCGGGTTCGGCAAGTATCGCTTCTGATATAATCCCCAAATGCCCGACATCTTCTCCAAAGCCAAGCGCAGCGAGGTCATGTCCAAGATCCGGGGCAAAAACACCAAGCCGGAACTCGCCTTGTGCCGTCTTCTGTCTTCGAAGCTTTATCCGCTCGGCTTCCGCTACCGCCGCAACTATCGCAAGGTTCCCGGCAGCCCCGACGTGGCGTTCGTCTCCCTGAAGGTAGCGGTCTTCGTCGACGGAGGGTTCTGGCACGGCTACGGGGCCAAGAAGCGAAAGCTGCCGGAAGGGTATTGGACGGAAAAGATCCGCAAGAACGTCTTGCGGGACCGGAGGGTCAATCGGAAGCTGAAGGCTTTGGGTTGGGCCGTGATCCGTTGTTGGGACCATGATTTGGCCAAGCGGCCGGAGAAGGTGATGGAGAGGATTTGCGCGGCTTTGGGGGCGGAGTAAAAAATGTCGATCTCCTCTTGAGGGGTCGGCAGGGAGGCCTATCTAATATGCCGATATTGGAGCGGGTCGCGAATAATAGGGGAGTTGTTGACCTATGAGGCCGAGCCGTGGTATTCATTACTATGGATTCATCATTTTACGTAAGGGGAGATTGGAATGAAGGATGCCGGGCTGTTGGTTGGCATGTCGATCCTGTTCCTTGTCGCGGCCTTGTTGTTTATTGGGTCGCAAGGAAGGCGGGTGGTTAATCTTAAGGTGAGACGCTGCGTTTGTCTTATTGGCTCAGATGGCAGGAAGTCTTATCCTTTCGACGTTGAAACAGACGACCCGTCTTCTTGGCCTGTTCCGACGGGAACCGTTTCTGCCGAATACCGCGAATCCCTCGAAGCGGCTGTCTGGTATCGGGGGCGTTGGATACTGCTTGAAGGGCTTGAAGCTCATACCGCGTTTTATGTTTATGGGGAAGATATACCGCTTTCGCACGATGGGAGCAGTTGGGAGAGGGTGGGGCCAAGCGTTGGTTCTCGGTCCGTGTGGCGCTCTAAAGCTCCATGTTTTGGCGGCTAGCCTTCGGTTTTTCTTGTGTAAAATAAAAGCAAAGGAGGGGTTCCTATATGCAGTGGTCAGGATTGGCTGGCTGTGTCGTCGGGCCATTAGTCACGTTTTTGCTTGGCCTCGTTGTTTATCTCAGGGGAAAGAAGCCCGTCTCTCAGACGGCTGATTTCGGTGATCGGATGATCTTGTCGGAGTCGAGAGAGGACGACCGCAAGTTCGGGGCCGGCATGGCGATCCTAAGCCTGGTTGTAGGAATAGCGGTCTCCGTTGTCTATATCTGTTTCATCTGATCTTTCAAAAAGTTCATTCTTATCCGCCCAGGCAAAATTGCCGGGCGGTTTTTCTTTTCGGCGAAGCGTGGAGGTTGACAGGCCTTGATCAAGATAGGAAAAAAGCGAAATTTCCGCCCAGGCCTATTGCTATGAAAACCAGATCAAGATTTGCAACAATCACCTGATGGCCGGTGCTTCCAGCGGCTTTTCTTACTATCTGTGTTTTACGGGGAAGTATTTAATTACGGCCTGACCTTTTGCTGCCTCCCTATGCTCATAGTTGGTCTTGTTCTCTTTTGCTACTAGGGCATTCGTCTTCGCTGAGTTGCCTATCTTAATTCTGTCCTGGGGCTGGGATAAAGCGAATTGATTCAGCCAGGGCTTGGTAGTCGCGGCGGATCGGGGAATCTTGTTCCGTGAATTGGCCGGTGACGACGTACATATGGTCTCCATGGGCGACGACCACGTTTTCAGACGCATATAAACCGTCAGTCATGTAGCGAATAGCATTAGCCCCGCCTACTACCGCTTCCTCGACTGCGCCTGTGGTGAGATTTATATTGCTGCGCTGAATATTCTCATCCGCCCACGTTCTCGGAAATTGCTTCTTGGTATTTTTAAACACCGAGATGGCGATAGCCGGAGGAGCCTCTCCGCCGGTTGGCGGCTCGCTCTCGGCATCTTCTGTCCGCATGAGGATGATGTTCTTTACGAGCCCGGCGCCCAAGTCTGCCGGGATTCTTTCCTCGACTACGTAACCCTCCGGCCCTTCAGGATAATCGAACTCGAGGCCTATGTCGCTTCGGCTGTAGGTGGCATACGTCTCGGCGCCTTGCTCGAAGCTGTCATTCCCTAAGGCCCAGTAAATATAGAGATAATAACCTCCCGCCATGAGGGCTGCCGCTATGAGAACGTATATGGTATTTTTCATAAAATTATTTTATCAGATTTTGTTTTTTTAGTTCATCAAAACGACGCGTCGCGTGCGAAATGGCCTATTGCGGCTTGGTTGACTGGCCAATCCCGGTGCGGGGCTTTCTGCAAAGCGCGTTGATAGGTATAATGCATGGGGCGTTCTTGCTCAATTTAAATTTCGTACGGAATATGAAAAAAATTATTACCTTGGGCGGGATTGCGATGCTGACTATTGTCGGTTATTTATTAATTGCGGATCAACGCGCCATGAGCGGATACCATGAAACAAAAAGGATCGAAGGGGGCAAGGTGCTTTCTTATGGAGATTTCACCATTTCCGTCCCTAAGGACTGGAGCGATGTTTCTAATAAGTGGAATACGATTATTCTCTTAAGTGAGCATGATGGCGACCCTGATAATGGTTATCGTCCTAATGTGGTAATCGAGCGTCTTGACGGCGGATTGTTTACTTCTCTTGATGGCGTTGCCAGGAAGGTTCTGGGGGACCTTAGGGATTTATACGGAGAAACATTTAATGTGATCCAAGAGGAAAAGGTGGCGGTTGCCGGGCATAAAGCAGTTCAGAGGGTTTATGACTTCAACCACGAGAACGAAGGCAAAACTCATCCCTTGCGCCAAATGCAGACGTATCTTGAATACAAGGGAATTGTGTATGTCATTACCGTGACACATACGCAGAAAAGTTTTAATGATTATCGCCCAAAGTTTGAAGCAATTATGGAAACACTGGACACTAATCCGCTAGCCTCTTCTGATCCAAATGTGCGGTTGTTAAACCTTGTTATAGAGGGGCAAAATGAAGTTTATGCTATTGGGACGTCGCAAAACCGCTCGCTCCTGGGCGTGTTTGCTAAAAACGACAAGCGCAACATCGAAGTAGCCTTAAAAGCTATTAGGGATGGAGCTGACGTTAATACCCAGGCTTTCTTTGGAGAAACGCCACTCGTATGGGCCGCCAGCAAGGGGTATGTTGAGGTGGTTAGGCCTCTGATTGAACGCGGCGCAGACGTTGCAGGTATTGCAGAAGGTGGCCGCACCGCCCTGCGGGCGGCTGTTCGTGGGGGAAATGAAGAAATTCTTGGGCTTTTGTTGGAGTCAGGAAAAATAACGCCGGAATATATAAATACTCCGGCTGATACCGAAAAAGGGGAAACTCTCTTGATGGAAGCTGTTGAGAAAGGGGACTTGCCCTTGGTCAAAAAACTAATCGAGGTCGGGGCGGCCGTCGATAAGCAGGATATCAACGGGAGAACCGCCCTGAGCGTTTCTGCCAGAAATGCAGAAATGCAGATCTCTGCTTATCTGCTTGAGCAGGGAGCTGATGTTAATCTTAAGACTAATGACGGGGAGACGGCGCTCTTTGGGGTGGCTAATTGGTATTCTTATGAAGCCAAAAACAATGACCAGGTTGCATTCGCTAGGATGCTTTTGGATAATGGAGCTGATCCAAAAGCCAAAAATAAAGATGGTAAGACAGCGGCTGAAGTAGCTCGTGATAGCGGATATTTCGACTTGGCCGAGTTCTTGGATTCTTATTAATTCGGAATCAGGGGCGCGAAGCTGTGGCGTGCCGGATCGGGGGATCTTGATCCGTGATTCCGCCCGCTACCGCTTCCTCGGCTTCGCCCGTAATGAGGTTGAACATTGGCTGGATATTCTCATCCGCATTTGCTGCCGGAACGAAGAAGGAGAGAGCCCGCTTTTAAAGCCGGATATGCTTTTCGACGTTGCTCATAAGTGAGTCGATCGAAAAGGGCTTAGGAATGAAGCCGTCAGCTCCTGCTTTTGCGACGGTGCTCTCGGCTGAGGGGTGCGCTGAAATCATCACGACGGGTATTTCCTTGGTCGATTTATCGCCCTTGAGCTCTTTGCAAATAACCCTTCCGTCATAACCGGCCAAAAGCAGGTCAAGGAGGATGAGGTCGGGCTTGTATTCCTTGGCCAGCTTTGCAACTTCCGCGCCGTCACATGTGGTCTTTGAACTGTATCCTTTGCTCGACAGTATCAGGCTAATCGCTTCGGCGATATCAGGATCGTCGTCCACGATGAGGATCCTTTTTTTCGGCGCGGTATTATTTTCCATGGGCGAATGGGAGTGAAAAATAGAAAGTGGAACCTTCGCCCTTTTTGCTTGCGAGCCAGATCTTGCCGTGGTGCCGCTCGATTATATCCTTGCAGAAGTTCAGGCCGATGCCCATTCCGGGGTAGGTTCTCTCGTCGGTATCGGAGACTCTGAAGAAGCGCTCGAATATCTTGCCGTGGTATTCATTAGGAATCCCTATGCCGAAATCCTGAATGCTTATGACGGCGAAGCCGTTTTTTTCCGCCACTTTTACGACGATCTTGTCGGCTTTGGGGGAATATTTGATGCCGTTGGAAAGAAGGTTGGTTACGACTTGGCCGATGCGGTTGGAATCGCCCCTTACCTTCCTTTCGGTCTTGCCTCGGAGCTCGATATCGTGCTTCGTCGTAAGCTGCAGGGATTCAACGGCCTGTTTCACGACCTTGTGTATGCTAAATAGCTTGTTTTCGATCGGCAGGCGCCCTCCCCGCAATCTCGAGAGTATGAGCAGATCCTCAACGAGCCCGATAAGCTTGCCTGTCTGCTCGTTTATCTTCCTGATGTAGGGCTTGTATTCCGCGTTGCCGTTCCTGTCGATCATTTCCTCCAGCAGTTCGCCGAAGGCTAACTGGCTCGTGAGAGGCGTTTTAAGCTCGTGGCTTGCCGTGCTCACGAAGTCGTCGCGCCTGCGCTCGTATTCGACGCGCTCCGTGACGTCGCGCGCGATCTTCGAAGCGCCGATGATATGTCCGCTCGAATCTCGAATCGGCGATACGGTAATGGAAACATCCAGGATCCTGCCGTCCTTGGTTACGCGCTTTGTTTCGTAATGCTCGATTTTCTTTCCCGCATGGAGCTGGCCCATGATATACGGGAAATCGTCCTGCTTTCCGGGCGGCATTAATACGGATACCGGCTTGCCGACGATTTCCGATGGTTTGTACCCATACAGGTTCTGCGCTCCTTTGTTCCAGCTCGTAATGTACCCGTCGGCAGACTTGCTGATGATCGCGTCGTCCGACGACTCGACGATGGCCGCCCAGTGGAGCAGTTTTTCCATCATCTTAAGCATCTCATCCATTTCTGAGCCGTCCGCATATATGCTAGGCAATTTTTGGCCTATTGATGAAGTCTTGGTCTTAGGTGTTGTGGGCTTTTTCATTTTCGCGTTCGTTAAGATTTTACCTTATCACGGGAACATGAAATACTCCATGGGATGGGCACTTATCGGTTTTCCGTATTTAAATGCCGGCGAAAAACTGCCCAATGCGCATTTTTGCTCTAAGGATATGTTTCCAACGGGGGAGTAAGTAGTTAAGATTTTTTAGTTAACTTGCCTGAGAGCTTGTACGCTCCATAACCTAACCCTAGTAAGATTGCTCCGCCTAAAAGATAATGATGGTACGCAGGGCTTTGTTTGCGAGGAATTGATCCTCCGGTTGGAATATTCCCTTGTCCAAGGCTTGTTAAATCGGTATTTGCATCAGCTAACAGAAAGACCCTGCTGCAAAGAGATATCCATAACTGGCTATCCGGCTTATCAAAGTGCGAACGATTAGAGGCCTGGCTGTACGCATAAACCAAGTATTCATTTCCCACTGTGGGGCTCCACCCGCATGAAGCGCTGTTTCCTGAAGTATAAGCGGCAATGTTTTTTACATTCGGGCCTTTCCAAGTTCGAGATACGTCAAATGTTATCTTTTTAATGTCTGACCCGCTAAAGCCGGTTACTCTTCCGGCGAATACGGCGTCAGCCTCCCCGAACGCCTCTTGATTCGACTCGGCCTGCATCACGCAGCTGCAGGCTGCAGCATTCGACGGAATAATTAACGGAGAGAAGGCGACAGCGGCAACAAGGAGGCGAGCTATCTTTTTGGGCAAATTTTTCATCATGTTTTAATTATAACCTCAACCCTGCAGCTTGCGTAGCTACTGTTCCGATTTTAAGGCCTTATGTAAAAAGGGGATAGGGCGGAAAATGCCACGCTCTTAGGATCGCTCTTCATGGTCCTATGTGGTTTTTCCACAAAGGTACTTTGCATAACATGGTACTTGGTGATAAATTATTTATTATGAAAGAAGAATCAATCGAAAACGCGAAGGCGCAAATGAGAAAAGGGTTTCTTGAATTCTGCATCCTTCTCATCATTTCCAACGGGAAAATGTATGCGTCGGATATTTTGCAAAAGCTCACGAAGGCCAACCTCATAGTCGTCGAAGGCACCCTTTACCCGCTTCTTAACCGGCTCAAAAACCAGGGTCTCCTTGAGTACGAATGGGAAGAGTCGCCCACGGGGCCGCCTCGAAAGTACTATTCGCTCACCCAGAATGGCACGCATGCGCTGAATCGTCTCGAAGAAGTATGGGATGACCTGAGGAAGTCAATTATTACCTTAAAGAAATAACCATGGAAAAAACAACAACCGTCATCCTGGCGGAGACCCGCTTCGAAATGACGCTTGAGGCGTTCCGCTTGCTCGAAACGTATATCGAGTCCCTCAAGACGCATTTTGCGGCTGACCCGGACAAAGAGGAGATTATCCGCGACATCGAAGGGCGTATCGCTGAAAAATTCTCTGAAAACAAGGCGGTCATTGGCGCAGGCGTTGCAACGGAGGTGATCAGGCAAATGGGCGCGCCTGAAGATATTTCAAGCGAAGAGACCGTTGCTCCGATAGCCGCCGCCTCGCGGAAACTCTACCGCGATCCTTCTGCCGCGATCCTGGCCGGCGTCGCCGCCGGCATCGCTAAATATTTAGGCATCGATCCGCTCATTATCAGGCTTGCCTTTGTCCTCTCGATTTTCTTCGGAGGTTTCGGCATCCTTCTCTATGTCATTCTCTGGCTCTTGATCCCGGAAGCGCTGACGGCTTCCCAGAAGCTTGAGATGCGGGGCAGCGCCGTCACTTTGGGCACCGTGGCCGGTTTCATTCGCGAGAAAGGGGATGAGATTTCCCGCAACGGATTGTTTCGCCGCATCCTTTATTTCCCGTTCGAAGTAGCCGCTTCTTTGTTGCGCGGCCTGCTCGCGCTGGCGCCGTGGATGCGCAAGTTCCTAGGTATCGCGCTTTGCGCCGTCTCGTTTTTTGCGATACTTGCTGCCACCGCCGCAGCGGCATTCGCTCTCAGCAATCTGGGGTCTTCCTCCATCGAGCTGCCGCTGCGCGACGCGACGTCCGTCGGCCTCCTTTCCTTCTTGATAATCGCGTACTACGTCGCTGCGGCGATTCCCTTCGTCTTCATATTCGGATGGGGCCAGCGGCTCATGCGCGCCGGGCATCGGGTTTCCTCAGCCGTCGGCTTCGGGCTGGTGGGACTATGGTCGCTTGCGGTTATCATCGCGGTTTCCCTGAGTTTCCGTGCAGCTATTCAATACAACGAATATCTGGAAACCGCGCCAGCCTATCAGCAGGTTACCGAGCAAATCGAAGGGGAGTTCAGCTCTCTCCGCGCTATCGGCGACGTGGAGATCGAACTGAGCAACGGACCAAGGAGGGAGGTCTCTGTTTCCGGCTACAGGCACGATCTTGAGCGGGCAAAATATTCGGTCGCAGACGGGGTCCTGACGGTGGAAAGCCGTCCGCTGTCCGCCAAGTGCGTCTTCTGCGATTCGGACGATCTTCGTGTCGCAATTGCGATGCCGAGCCTTGCCTCGATCGAGGTCCAAGGAGGATCGCTTAGATTCGACGATTTCAAGACCGACGCGCTTGAGATAAAAGGGGAGCATGCCCGCATCTCAGGCGCCCTCGAAGCCGAAAACCTGCTCGTACAAGGAAGTTCGCTTTTGGTCGACCTGATCGGTTCGGCCGCTAACGCCACGCTGAACCTTACGAATTCCAGATTCTTAGGCTCCGCCTTTGAAATCAAAGATGCGACTATGGGATTGCACCGGCACTCCTTTGCCGAGGTTTGGGTATTGAATCCTCAAGAGGTTGCCACGGATGACAGCAGCAATATCGTCTACCGAGCGACTTCTACTGACGAGGTAAGTCGTGAGATCGTCCCAGCAAACGAATAAATAGCGAGCAGGGTCTGCTTTTAAGAAAAGGCGCCTATGTGGGCGCTTTTCCTTTTTGCTTGGGAACTCTTGCCCCCATCCGTTTTTTTGATAGGATGGCCGTTGAAACAAGATCTTTAAGGAGGTCAGCTGTGGAGCCATTCAAGACGGTTGCGGAGGTCGAAGGCAAGGAGTACGGGGTAGAGTACGAAGTAGTGAACGACGCCGGCAGTCCTGTCCATTGCGAAACCTGCGGCGAATCGGCGCATACTCGTGAGATCGATATCAGGGAGATAACCGAAGGCGACGGCGGTTACGTGGAGACGGATATGAACGCTCCCGAGAACCAAGGCCTGATCGTCGACATCGGAGAGATGCTCGGCCACAGCGAACCGAACTGCCGCTGTTGGGATCCGGAGCCGGAGAGAGTTCCCAGGAAGTAGCTGGAGCGAGCGCAGTTTCGGCCGCTAACGGCTAAGGAGATCATATGTAATTATTTTTTTGCCGCCAAGGGATATTTTCTAGGCGGCTTTTCTTTTTCATTTCTTGGATAAGCTGGGGAATGGTAAAAAAAGCTCACCCGGATGGGCGAGCGGTAGAACCCGGTCGGAAACCGAAGATCTTGATGCGGATCCAATTATGGATGATCCCGATCCTCAAGGTTTCCAGCCAAGGCTTCAGGCTGTTCCTGTAGGTTCGGTAAGAGCGGACAGATCGGAAAGCGACTTTCCATTCGCCGTTGCTCAAATGATCCCAGAGCCATTTGATCCTGGCTTGATGCCAGTCTTTGCCGACAGCGATCACGTTCTTCGGCCAGTTGTTTTCGATGACGGCTCCCATGGCCGCTCGGGTTTCCATCTCCGTGGTCCAGACCGGACCAATAGTCAGGATGTGGCCTTCGTCGACCTCGCGTTCCAAGAGCCATTCTTTCATCAGTGCTGCCATAGGCTTCTCCTGGTTGGGATTGATTCTCATATTCATGCCGACGCTCAGTATGAATACGGGAGAAAGTCCGCTGGCGCAGGCTTCCTTGTAAGCCTCGAGGGCTGTTTCAAGAGTCGAGACGGTGTCCCTCCCCAGACTTTTCCCTCCGTCGTCCAGATCGCTTCCGTAAGGAAGGATGACGACGGCCGGTTTCGAACATTGGAACATTCAGAAATCCTCCGACGATGCAATTTGAACTCTTGTTTTATTATGACATGTTTTAAAATAAAATCAATAATATGGTTCGCCGGTGTGTACGTAGTGCTTTGGACTAAGTGTCTTATTTTTTTAGATCCTTAACCTTTTACGGCCTCTTCGTCTTTCAGTACGGCCAATTTAACGGCCGGGTCATTTATGTCGGACGCCATCATCTCCTCGTTGAACGATTTGCGGCCAAAGACGCTTTGTTCTATGGTGTAAAGCTGTTTGCCGAAGATTTCCCAATTCGAAGGAGAAGGGGGAATGAATTGCGCAATTATTGAGTTATTCATATTCCAGATGCTAGCAAAAAACCATCTGGATGGGCAGCTTCTGTTTAGGAAGCGGGGGGGGGGTCATTAAGATCTTCTGATGAGTGTTTAATCCTCCTTGGTTATCTCCCCAAGCTTCCCGCCGCCCCACGCGTCGTAATACTTCCCGTAGCCCTCTGTCCGCGCTAGGCTTTCGGTATAGACATACAATTCTTTCTGGGCGGCAGGAGAGCCGGCCAAGGCGTCCTGGATCAGGCGAAAGAAAGCGTCTGTATCCCACGGCAGGCCTTCGAGCGGGAAGTTCTCCAGTTCCCACCTTAGGTATTTGCTGAACGGCTTGACCCGGCGATGGAGGGCGAACAGGGACCAGAGCAGATGCTGGATCGATTCGCTCGCGTCCAACAGGGAAGCCAAGGCGTCGCCCTGGCGGCGGTTCCTGGCCGAGCGGTAGGCGACGCTCAGGTAATCGGGCAGATGCTCGTGGACGACCTTGTCCCGCTCTTCCTGGTTGAGCGCCCGCTTCTCCTTGAGGAGGTTGGCGACCCGCATGCCCTCGCTCTTGTCGAACTCGATCTTCGCTCGGGCGACGTTGTAACGGTCCCAGGCGTACTCGCTGCCAATTTGGGCGAACTCCTCGAATTCGTCCAAAGCCAGGAGCGCCTTGTTGCTCAGGTCGAGACGCAGATGGAAGAAGAGGCCGTAATATTTGGCCCGGAACCAGGACAGGTAAGCCTGGGAGACGCCGTCCTTGAAGACGACGTAGAGGTCCAGGTCGGAGTCCTCGGTCTGGAGCCCTTTGGCCCGGGAGCCGGCCAGAAGGGCCGCCAGGACGCGCTTGTCGCGCCGGAGGGATTCCAGGAGGCGGTCGTAGCCAGGTAGAGCCATATGCTTCCAGTATTGCCGAGCTTGGGTGAGCGGTCAATGAAGGTCGTCTTTGAGAGAGATTACCTGTAGGCCCTTTTCATCGATGTTTTCCCGCGGCCAGAATCGGGCGAAGTGCTCCAGCTTCCATTTGCCGACATAGCCGACTTTCTTTTCCACCTCGCGGCCGGTAAATTCCTTGGTCTCCGGATCCAACTCTTTGAGTACTAACAGGTCTCCTTCTTCTATTTCGAAATCGTTCAAGCGGACCTCGAACGTTTTCTTGCCGTCCAGAACTTGCTGGAAGTATTCCGGCCAGGCTTTTTTGATGATTTCTTTCATGACGGTTTTTGATTGTTTCAGCTTTTGTTAAAAAACGGTTTTTCCTTGTAATCTTCAAGCAATTCCATTGCTGTGCTTTTTTCCGGCTCTTCCGTTATGCCTGCGGCCCATTCTTCGGCCTCTTGTACTTTGCTCTCGATCAGGAGCGCGAGCAGCCGGGTGATCTTGTTCGGATGGTCTTCCGGCTGGTATTCCAGTGCTTTGACTGCGTACTCTTGCGCTTTGGCCTTGTCTTGATGGCGCCAAACCGCGCAGCTGATCGCGTGATGGTGCCAGAACCACAATA
>DASPMN010000026.1:0-8699 GCA_035627035.1 Minisyncoccota bacterium | reverse complement strand
ATCTTCGTACAGGTCGTCCTCGTCTTCATCGCCGCCAACGTCGCTGCTGAAGAGGGTATTGCCTCCGCCTTGATCGGGCGCATCGAGGCCTAAGTCAGAAGGCAGGATGTCGCCGTATTGTTTGGCAATATGGTCGACGACCTTCTTGACTTCGGTTTCTGAGATGAAGGCCGATTGCAGGCGGATAGGTTTGGACATCTCGCCGGTTAAGAGCAGCATGTCGCCGGCTCCCAGAAGCTTTTCAGCGCCGGCCATGTCGATAATGGTGCGGGAGTCGATCTGCGAAGCGACCTGCAGGGCGATACGAGAGGGGACGTTGGCCTTGATGAGGCCGGTAATGACCTCAACGGAAGGCCGTTGGGTAGAAAGCATAAGGTGGATGCCGACGGCACGCGACATCTGGGCCAAACGGACGATAGCGGCCTCAAGCTCGCGCGGGTAGGTTGTCATAATATCGGCAAGCTCGTCGATAATAATGACAATATATGGCATGCGCTCAATGGTGTCTGCCTCCTCGTCTGAACCCTTCTTGGCTTTTGCTAAGGCTGGTTCGACAATGTTCTTGTGATACGACTGAATATCCCGGACGGTTTCCGTCTCTAATATATTGTATCGGCGATCCATTTCCTTAGCGGCCCAACGCAAGGCGGCGATGGCTTTTTTGGCGTCGGTGATGACCGGCGTCAAAAGATGGGGGATCTTGTTATAGAGGGTAAGCTCGACACGCTTTGGGTCGATCATAATAAACCGTAGCTGCTCTGGAGCGTTACGGTAAAGCAGGGAGGCGACAATGGTGTGAATGGTGACTGATTTTCCTGAACCGGTGGCGCCGGCAACAAGCATATGGGGAGCTTTGGCAAGGTTTGAATAATGGGCCATGCCGGATACGCCTTTGCCCAGAGCGACCAAGAGAGGGTGGGGGGAGTCGGTGTAGTCCTTGGCGCCAAGGAGCGAGGCGAGGCCGACGGTGGATTTGACCGTGTTAGGGATTTCGATGCCAACCAGGGCTTTGCCGGGAATTGGGGCTTCGATACGGATCGGATGAGCGGCCAAGGCCAGAGCCAAGTCATTCTGCAGGCCAAGGATGCGAGAGAGCTTGACGCCTTCGGCCGGCTTGAGCGAATAGCGAGTAACAGATGGGCCGATCGAAATCTCGTCCATTTCTACCTGGATGCCAAAGTTAGCCAGGGTTCGCTTGATGATGTTTGCATTCGCCTTGATGTCGCCAACGCCTGGCTTGCCGCTGTCTTTCTCAAGAAGAGAAAGAGGAGGCGGGACAAAATTGCCAGCGCCAGCTCCACGGTTGAAATTGACGATGCCTGCCAAGAAGCCGGCTTCTCTCTCTTCTTCTTTTCGCGTACTGGCGACCGCTGGCTCTGGCATCGGCTGGGGTCTGCGGGGCGGTTCTTGTTCCTCCGGTTCTTCCAGCGGGGTGATGATCTTAGGCTCGATCTCTTCCGCCTCCGTTTCGAGTTCGTCTTTCTTTCGGCCGAAGTTCCAGCCGAACAGCCGCATCTCCAAGGTCAGATGAGTGTCGAACATGATGAGGACAGAAATGACCAGGGTGGTAGTCAGAATGATGAGGCTTGCGAAGAAGTCGAAAAGTTTAACAAGCGGAGCGGCGATCATGGTGCCGATGAAGCCGCCGGCTTCCGGGTTGATGTCCTTAAGAAGAATGCTCGTTAAAGCCAGGCTTGAAACGAAAAAGAACAGAGCGCCAAGGACTCGGCTCCGTACGAAATGGGGCCTGACTTCTTTAAGAAAAGAGGCGCCCAGGAGGAAGAAGATGAAGGCGAATAAATAGAAGCCGATACCGAAGGTTCTCTCTAGTAGGGAGTAGGTAAGGTTGCCGGCCAGGCCCGCCTTGTGGAAGCCTGCCATTAATAAGAATAAACCGCCGGCGAAGCAGCAGAGAGCGACAATGGCGAACTTGGTCTCTTCCTTGAGAAGGGGTTCGGCGGGAGCTTTCTGTTCGGCTTTCGCCGCTTTTGATTTTTTAGCCATAAATGTAAAGCGAGGCAGGAGATAATGCCTTGCCGTAAGTATAGCAAAGCTTGGCTATATCCGTAATAGCCTTATTTTTCAAGCGAATTTCAGATATCGGACATATACTTAATGGACAAATTCTGGAGAGTATAGTATAATAAAGGACAATAACATAAGGGACAAAAGACCTATAATAAACTAAAAGACATATCTAGTTTATGGACACTAATAAAGAGACATTCACTTCGATGCCACATGAGACACAGAGTCAGGCTCCTGGCTTTTATTCTTATGTGCTGTCCAAGTTGGAGCGTTTAACGAACGCGGTTTATATGGTTACCAATTTCCTATCAGACATGGAGCCGATCAAATGGAAGATCCGCGAGGCCTGTCTCGACACCGTGTCTGATAAGAATTTAAACGGACAGTTCTCTGACTCATTGAAAGCAGTATCTTTGGATCAGGTGTCGCATAAGCTGCGGACGGTCTTGAAAATGTTGGACACGGTATCGGCCACGGGGTCTGTCTCTGAGATGAACGTTGCGATTTTGAAGCAGGAGTATGCTAAGTTGCTTGCCAGCTTGGAACAGGAGATGGCCTCTTCGATGAATCGCTACGTAAGCCATCTGTTGCCGCCGGTTCCGCCTCAGGCCGATCTTAAAATCTCAGCTTCTTCGGCGCGTCAGAATTTCTCGCCAGCCCCGTCATCTATGTCAGATCGCCGTATTGAAAACGGGACCATGCGCCCGGCTTCCACGCCTGTTTCGTCTCGTGAAGTTTCGGTTAACAAAGATGCCGAAGCTTCTCAGGATGAGGCTAAAAGCGCTCGTAAAAACCAGATCACCAGCTACCTGGAAGGCAGGAACTGGACCTCTATTAAGGATATCGCCACCCAGATCAAGGGTTGCAGCCAAAAGACGGTCCAGCGCGACCTTGCGGAATTGGTTGATCGAGGGGTCTTGCGCAAGCAAGGCGAGCGGCGCTGGAGCCGATATGTGCTTGTAAAATAAGGCTTCATGATATTGACTTTGGGCCTAATTTTTACTACACTCAGCGCTAGTTCCAAGCGGCGCCAAAGGCTCGTTTAATTGCGTCCATCAGGCCTCGGCCTGCAAAAAACCCTTAGTTATCCACATGGATTTTTGCAGACTGAAGTTCTGAGAGACTATAATTAGCCCAGGCATACCGCGCCGAACTTTTTCTGTATATTTGCCGGCACGTTGAAAATTTATATTCCGCTTGAATTCACGATTGTTCGACTATATTCCCCGTATTACTAATCTTCTCTGTTTCCTATTGGGGAGACGGGGGAGTTTAAAATAGATTAGTAACTATTGTTTCGGGTTGGCTTGTCGAAAGCCTTTTATAACTCTGAAACAGTAGAGCTGCCCCTTGCCCAGCGCATAGGGGCAGGAAGTTTAAAAGTTAATAAGTAATTATGATAAAGAAAGCTACTTCAGTGTTTGTGGCTCTTTCTACTTCAGTCATGATGCTCGCTTCAGTTGTAGCTCCTGCTACTGCTGGCGCTCAGACTGTTGAGAGCCTTCAGGCAATGATCAATCAGCTGATGGCTCAGATCAATCAGCTCGGTGGCCAGACGACCAGCACTCCTGCTGCTTCTGCCTTCACCCGCAGCTTGACGATTGGTAGCCGCGGTGCTGATGTTACTCAGCTCCAGAATTTCCTCATTAGCAAGGGTATGTCAGTTCCTGCTGGCGCTACCGGTTACTTCGGTGCTCAGACCAAGGCTGCTTTGGCTGCCTACCAGGCTGCTAACGGCATCGCCCCTGCTGCTGGTTACTTCGGTCCAGTTACCATGGCTCATGTCAATGCTCAGTTGAGCGCTGGCACCAACCCTGGTACCAACCCAGGTACTACCACTCCTTCAACTGGTCTCCAGGGTGGAGCTGGTGACATCACTGTTACCGAGCGCACTTCAGGCGTTCAGGATGAAGTAATGGAAGGTGACGAAGATGTTAAGGTTCTTGGCTTCGAAGTTGAGGCTGATGGCTCTGACGTTGCTGTTACTTCTGTTCGTGTAGAATTTGAACATGATGGCAGTGGTTCAGGACGTTTGGACCGCTACGTTGATGAGGTCAATGTTATGTTGGGCGACAAAGTTGTCGGCACTGCTGACGTTGATGATTTCAACGAGAGCTCAGACGTCTACTCTCGCAACATTTCCCTTACGGGCGCTGTTGTGGATGAGGATGAGACTGGCCGCTTCTATGTGGCTGTAACTGCTGTTAATAATGTTGACAGCGATGATTTGAGTCAAGATTGGGAAGTTGCTCTTGGTCAGATTCGTTTTGAGGATGCTACCGGTGCTATCTTGACTGATACCACTGGTACTGGCGTCAACGGTTCTATTGCCGAGACTTTCACCTTTGAAGATCTCTCGACTTCTGGTGATATCGAATTGACCGTAAGCGAGAACAATGATGACGTTAACGAGGCTCAGACCATCGAAGTTAGCGATTCAAGCGACACCAATGGTGTTGAAATCTTGAGCTTCAAGGTTGAGGCTGAAGGTTCTGACATTTCACTCGAGGACATTACCTTCACTGTTACCTCTTCTGGTGCTGGTGTAACTGAAATTGCTAACGACTTCCATTTGATGAAGGGTACTGAGGAGGTTGGACGCTACTCTTCAAGCACCGCATCAACTACTGCCGCTTCTGCCACTATCGAAATCACCGATCTCGATGATGACGATGTAGTTGTTGAAGAGGGAGAAGAAGTTGAGTTCACCTTGGTTGCTGACATCAATGACATTGATGGTGGTTTCTCAAGCGGCGACTCGCTTTCAGCTACTCTTGCTAATGCAAATGTTACTGCTGAAGATGAAAATGGTGACAATGTTACCAATAAGAGCGGCAGCGCTTCAAGCGGCCCTCTCGCCTTTGCTTCAACCGGTCTTACTGCTGACCTAACCAAGTCAAACACCTCATCTGTTCTTAACTTGGACAGCACGAGCGCTGATGACCAGGGACAGTACGTTGTAGAATTCACCGTAACTGCTTTCGAAGACACCGCATGGATCCCTCTTACTGCAGCTAGCTCAACCAGCGCTAATAGCTCTGATGTTGGTGTTGCCTTCGGTATTGAGAATGCTCAGACTGGCGCTTCTGTTCAGACTGGTACTACGACCGCAACCCTCGCACGAGTAAGTGGTGGTACTGAGACTGGCGGTTATGTTCGCATTAATGCTGGTCAGACTGCTACTTTCAGCTTGACTGTCTACCATGATGCAGCAACTACCGGTATCTACCGTGTACAGATGGACTCGATTGGTTACAATCAGTCTTCTGCTGCAGCTCCTGCTGCTGAGTACGAAACCGTTCCTGCATCTGACTTTGAATCATCTTCGATTCAGATTCTGAACTAGTTTCTTAGTCTACTAATGAATAGTTAGTAGAGAACAAACAAAAAACCGCCCCGTTGGGGGCGGTTTTTTGTTTGTTCTCTAATTTTACCTCTTAAGATATAATATGAAGAAATAGATTCATGAGCTCCATACCTAAAACAAGAATCGTCATCCTCGGCGCCGGCTTCGGCGGCATGTACGCCGCTCGGTCTCTGTTTTCTAAATTCAAAGGCTGCGACGATGTTGAGATCATCGTCGTAAACAGGCGCAATTATTTTCTCTTCACGCCTCTGCTGCATGAGGTAGCTACCGGCAACATCTCGCCGGAAAATATCATCGAACCGATCCGCGCCCTCTTGGGTCCTAATGGTGATCTTTACTGTGGCAGTGTCGAATCCGTTTCCCTTAAGGACCGGAAGGTGTTTACTGATCAAGGAGAAATTTCATACGACTATTTAGTCCTAGCGCTTGGCTCGGAAACGAATTTTTTCAATATTCCTGGCGCTACGGAACATTGCCATGAACTTAAGACCTTGGAAGACGCGCTCAAAATAAAAAACCAAATCATCGAAAGCCTGGAAAAGGCCTTGAGGATTGCAGATAAGGCGGAACGCCAAAAGCTCTTGAGTTTCGTCGTGATCGGCGGCGGACCGACCGGCGTCGAACTGGCAGGCGAACTGGCAGATTTTCTCTGGGGAACGTTCCGCCGTTACTATCCCGCTTGGCTCATCGATGAGATATCCATTTCTCTTGTTCATCGCGACGCCGAGCTTCTGCCGCAATTTGCGCCGGCCATCCGTGGACGGGCTTTGAAAACCCTGCTCGCCAAGAAGATCGAGGTATTGCTATCGCAGGAGGTGGTTTCTATCAGCGCCGATCAGGTTGAACTTGCGAGCGGTAAAAAAATCACCAGCGGCATGAGTATTTGGACCGCTGGAGTAAGGCCGCCGCGGATCGTTTTCGATCGGGAGCTTGAAACCGCTCGCGACGGTCGCCTGGTCGTCGACGAATATCTGCGGCTCAAAGGGGAAGAGAACGTCTTCGTCATTGGCGATTTGGCCTGTTCGCTCGATTGGCGAACGCACAAGCCGCTGCCGGCGTTGGCTCAGGTCGCTCTCAGGCAGGGAAGGTTCGTTGCGGATGCTGTCTACCGGAACTTGATCCACCGGCCACTCCTTCCTTTCCGCTATCGCCACGGCGGTTCTTTGGTATCGGTGGGGGAATGGCGCGCGGCCGGACAGTTCGGACCGCTCCATATCTGGGGCCGGACGGCCTGGTGGTTCTGGCGCGCGGCGTATTGGTTCAAGCTTTTGTCCGTCAGTAAGCGCTTGCAGGTGGGACTCGATTGGTTTATCGATCTCTTCTTGCCTCGCGACGTTTCCGATTATTACGAAGGTAGCGGTAAAAAATAAATAACATGCGTATCCATTTTCTGGCAGTAGTAATGTTTTCGATAAGCGCATTGCCTGGAACAAGTCTGGCGGCGATAACGATCAATGAAATCATGTACGATCTGGAGGGAACGGATACGGGACGGGAATGGATCGAAATTTACAATTCCGGCGACGGATCAGTCGACCTTTCCGGCTGGAAGCTGCTGGAGTCGGGCGTCCGTCATTCGCTTACGATCCAGCAAGGCAATACCTCCATTCCTGCTAACGGTTATGCTGTCATCGCTGACAATACCGCCAAATTCTCGGCCGACTGGCCGGAGTACGGCGGTATTTTGTTTGATAGCGCTTTCGCTCTTTCCAACGAAGGCGAAGCGATCGAGCTGTTTAACTCTGCTGGTTCAAGCGTCGATACTGCTTCGTATGCCAAAGATGATGGGGGATTGGGCGATGGCAATTCGCTGCAACAAAAAGGAGCAAGCTGGATTGCCGCCGCGCCGACGCCAGGAGCAAGCAATGCTACGGCAGCAAGAACTGTGGAAGAGGGAACAAATGATGAGGCCGAAGATGATGACACTGATGAGGATGACAAAAAGTCAGATAGCGTCTCTCAATTCACGGTCAGTCTCGGCAACAAGCGTTCGGTTATGGCAGGAACTCCGGCCTTGTTCCAGAGCAAGGTAACGCCTAAGTCGGTTGCGGGAGCGCTCTATTACGACTGGTCATTCGGCGACGGCACGACGGGGCGAGACAAGAAAGAAACGACTCACGTTTACGAATTTCCCGGCGCCTATCTGGCTGACCTGACGGTCAGGTCGCGTGAGGCTTCCGCTCACGATCAGGTCGAGGTTTCGGTCGTGGAAGCGGAAGTGGAAATCACTGATATCGGTTTCGGCTTGCGGCCGTATATCGAACTGACCAACAACTCTTCAATCGATGCTAATCTTTCCAACTGGCGCTTGATGGCCGACAAAGCGAGTTTTATTTTTCCCTCGGGCACGTGGCTCAAGGCCGGTTCGAGCATAAAGTTCCCGTCTTCGTTCACCAAGCTTGCGCCGACGGAGAAAAGCATGATCGTTCTTTATCTGCCCAGCGGCTATCCGGTCAATTCGCGGATAAGCCGAGCCCCGCTTCCTTTGGCGGAAGCGGACACGATCAAGCCGCTAGCGGTCGCGCTGCCTTCGGCTGCGGCGTCCAAAAAAGCGCAGGCGATTGAAGAGCTCCCGCTAGCCAGCGCTTCAACCTCAAAACCAGAAGCAGAAACTCAGGTTGCGGCCGTAGCGGCAAGTGCGATAGAATTGGAGCGGCCGAGCGGATTTTTCCGCTCGGCGATCAAATTTTTATATGAAATATTTCACTAAAGACTTCTGGAAAATGGCTGCCGGCTTGAGCCTTATTATCGGCTTGGGCCTTTTGGGTATGAATATGTTAAACCGAGCGAACTCTGCCGCGGCCCCGACGGGCTCGGTTAAGGCCGAACTAGGCCAGCGTTAGCCTTGACCAAACCTCATTTTTCCGGTATTCTGCCGGCATAAGCCCTGAGACAATAGGCATTTGTAAGTCCTATCGAGGTCGAAACTTCTCACATGGCTTTTTAGCAAAGTGTTTTTTATTTTGGTTCTCTATGGCAATTACCCGAGAGAAAAAGGAAGCCATTCTTGGAAAGCTCAAGGATGGAATCGCGAAAGCCCAGTCAATGGTCTTCGTAAACTTCCATGGCCTGCCGGTCGCCGGAGCTACCCAGTTGCGCCGCAGCTTGCGGGACAACAAGGTCGGCTACATGGTGGCTAAGAAAACTTTGATCCGCAAAGCCTTCGATGGCACGGGGATCGAAGGAGAAATGCCGGTTTTGGATGGCGAGATCGCCATGGCATACGGGGAGGACCTGCTCGCTCCGGCTAAGGGAGTGTACGACTTCCAGAAAAAGAACGCCGAAGCGGTCAGGATCGTCGGCG
>DASPMN010000025.1:0-4382 GCA_035627035.1 Minisyncoccota bacterium | reverse complement strand
ATATCCTCGGTCTGGCAGGGAAACTCAGCCCTGACGGAAAAAGGCTCCTCTATAGCGAAACCGACCGCTCAGCCTTTAATGCCGTTACGCTTAAAATAAAACCAGTCGCTACAACCACCGAAAATACCCTGGTAAGCTCTCTGGAAACCTTTGCGGAAAAGTGCTCTTGGTCGGCCGACAGTTCTATTATCTTCTGCGCCGTACCGCAACAGCTCCCCGTAGCCGAATACCCTGACAGCTGGTACCGTGGAGAGATTGTAACTGTCGACCAAATTTGGAGCCTCAACCCTCAAACCGCTGAAGCCACCAAACTATTTGATCCATCAAAAAACAGCGAATTAAAGGAATTTGATACTCGCAAGATCCTAGTAAGCGGCGACAAGCGGCGCCTCTATCTTCTAACCAAAAATCAAGCCCTTTGGGAGCTTGATCTGGATTCTCTGCCTAAGATTTAAGCAAGGGGGGCTTTCGGGATGATCCGCCGTTTCAAGAGAAGTTCGTTGCCGATCGCAAAGAGATTGCTCACGAGCCAATACAAAGCGACAGCTGCCGGGAAAGAGAGGGTGATGAAACCCATAATAACCGGCATGACGTATTTCATCTGGATGTGCATGCTCCGAGCCAGATCTTCCTTGAAATTAGGCTCCGCATCCGAAGCTTTCTTCGGCAATTCAGGCAAGGAGAACTTCATACTCAAAAACTGAGTAATGCCGACCAAAACAGCCACTACTACGCTGCGTTCTGTTAAATCGAGAACGCCTAAAAAGAGCGTATTAACTGATTCAGGGACCCGGACAAAGGAATAGAGCCATTCTTGGTTATAGACGAAGCTATCCTTGAAAACAAAGAAGAGGGCTAGAAAGATCGGGATCTGGATAAGGATAGCCATAATGCCCGCAAACGGATTGATCTTATTCTCCCGATAAAGCTCCATCAGCTTTTGAGCCTGCTCTTGATTGTTCTTATATTTCTCCCGCAATTCTTTGATGGCGGGTTCTATTTCCTTCATCTTACGCTGGGTATAAAGGGACTGCCGATAAAGGGGGAGGAGGGCGAATTTAACTATCAGGGTCAAAATAATGATCGCCCAGCCGATATCATGGCCAGGAAGAGCGGAGCTTAGGAAAACCAACGCATTATACAAAGGTTCGAAAAAAATTGTGTGAAAAAAGTCTTTAAACATAGTGTTTATAGTATACCCGCTTTCTTTAAGAGGACAATTAGAGTATCCTCCAGTTCTTCAAAGGAACAATGAAGAACTTCTTTTTTTGCAAAAATAAGGCCGCAGTAGCCTGATTTGAAGCCGCCACCGTGCTTTACGAGAAGATGGCGCAGCCGGCGCTTGATCCGATTGCGCTCGACGGCCTGTTTAGCGGTCTTGACCGACACGACAACCGAAAAGCCGGCTGGCCGCCCCGAACACAAAGCCACCCGCAAACTCATAAGAGGCGAGTGGTAGGGAGTAGAACGCTTCAAGATAGCAGGGAATTCTTTAGTTGTAATCCGTCCTGCGCGGGGAAGCATCAATTTAGAGGGCCAAACGGGCGCGACCCTTGCGACGGCGTCTAAGAATCACCCGGCGACCGCCTGGGGTTTTCATTCGCACCAAAAAGCCGTGCGTAGTATTGCGCTTGCGTTTCTTAGGCTTGTACGTAAATGACATGAAGACATCCTACACTAAGACCTTATAAATTTCAACTTATTTACCGGTTATCCACTTTAGCCCCCAGGTTATCCACAAATTACCAAAGTTTGATATACTTATGAGCAATACTATAATTTGTTTACGTTCGACTAATCAACCAGTTATCCACACTTACATGTTAGACAACAAACAACTTTGGGATGGTGTTCTAAACGAAGTGCAACTGCAAATCTCTAAAGCGAATTTCGGTACCTGGTTCAAAAATACCTACATCTCCAAGCAAGACAGCGGCACCGTCTACCTAAGCGTACCAAGCGCCTTCGTTCGCGATTGGCTCCACAACAAGTATCACAAAATGATCTTGAAATCCCTCCGCGACCAGAACCCGGAGATCCGTGCCCTGGAGTATCTCATTTCCAAACCCGACGATCGCCAGAAGGCCGAACAGCAGCAACAGCAGACCTATACCCCTCCGCAACAGCCGGCAGCCGGCAATCTCGGCCTGAATGACCTGTACGTAAACCGAGAGAGCAACCTCAATCCAAAATACATCTTTGATACTTTCATTGTCGGGCCTTTCAATGAGCTGGCTTACGCTGCTGCCCAAGCGGTCGTTAAAAACCCTGGCACCAATTACAACCCTTTCTTCGTTTACGGGCCAACCGGCCTTGGAAAGACCCACTTGATCCAGGGGATAGGGAACCATATCAAGAAAAGCAACGAAAATAAGCGGATTTTCTACGTTACCACCGAAACTTTCACCACGGACTACATTAACTCGGTCACCAACAACAAAGGCAGCGCTTTCAAGGAGAAGTACCGCAAGTACGACGTCTTAATCATGGACGACATCCAGTTCCTCTCCGGCAAGGAAAAGACCCAGGAGGAGCTTTTCCACCTGTTCAACAATTTTTACGAAAACAACAAGCAAATTATCTTTTCTTCGGATAAGTCTCCTAAGCTTATTCCAAACCTGGAAGATCGTCTCCGAACCCGCTTTGAAGGAGGAATGATGGTCGATGTCATCAAGCCTGATTACGAGTCCCGCTTAGCTATTCTGCGGTCAAAGACGCGTTCTCTCGACATTCCGCCAACCGACGAAGTCCTTGAGTACATCGCTTCAACCATCCAAGACAGCATCCGCGAACTTGAAGGCGCCCTAAATACCATCATCTGCCACATCCAGCTCAAAAAGCGCCCGATCGGCCTTATCGATGCCAAAAACCTCGTAAAAACCAGCATCAAGCCGCAAAAAACGGTTTCAATTAAGGATGTAATGAGAATCGTCTCTGGTTTTTACAATATCGACGAGCGAGTCCTCTATGAAAAGACCCGCCGCAAAGAAGTGGTTAAGCCGCGCCAGGTTATCATGTACCTCTTGCGGGAAGACTTTAACACCTCATATCCCTATATCGGCCAGAAACTAGGGGACAGAGACCATACGACCGTTATCCACGCCTGCAATAAGATAAAGAAGGATGTCGTTACCGACTCCCTTCTTGTGCAGGAGCTCGAGCAGATCCGTTCAATACTCTACAGCAGTTGATAACCTGTGCATAAATATGGGCACAACAGCTGAATGATCACCTGATAACCAGGAAAGTTACCCACATTGATAGATCTAATGCCCAGTTATCAAAAAGTTACCCACAGTTGTGCACAAGTTATCAAGGTCACGTTTCTGAAAAAACCTTTGTTTTGCAAGCTTGAAGGAAAGTTCCCCACATATCCACAGCGCTTATAAAAGAGAATTCTAAATAAACGGATAAAAATTAATATAATTATTACTATGAAAATAGAATGCTCCAAAGAAAGGTTGAAAGAAGCGGTTTTCCTGGCTGAACGTGTTACGGGCAAGAATCTATCCTTACCGATCCTTTCTTCCGTGATGCTGGCCGCTGAACGCTCTGTATTGACCGTACGGGCTACTAATTTAGATATCGGCGTAGAGATCGAAGTGCCGGCTAAAATTGAACAGGAGGGCTCTGTAGCCCTTAACGCGACAGTCTTAAGCGGCTTCCTTGGCAATCTTTACAAAGAAGAGAAGGTAACCTTGGATCTCAAGGAGGATAATATTCATGTTTCCACTGATCGGAGTTCGACTTTGATCAAGGGTTACCCGATCGATGATTTTCCTCTTATTCCTCATGTTGCTGACGGGGTGGAATTCCGCCTCGAGGCGAAACGATTAGTCGAGGGGTTGAAATCCGTTTCTTACGCCGCGGCCCTGTCCGATATCAAGCCGGAGATTGCGAGCGTGTATGTTTACTATGACGACGGTTATTTGGTTTTTGTCTCTACCGACTCGTTCCGTTTGGCGGAGAAGCGAATTCCTGTTGACGAATCAGCGGCTGAATCGGTGCCAATTATCGTGCCGCATAAGAACGTGGCTGAAATAATCAGGATTTTCGACTCTCTGCCGGGGGAAGTAAGAATTAACGCCAATAAGAACCAGGTCTCGCTCTATGCTGAAGGCGTTCACTTTACGACGCGGGTTATTGACGGTGTTTATCCTGACTATCGCCAGATCATGCCGAAGCAGTTTTTGACCGAAGTTTCGGTTAATAAGGCTGAGCTGATGCAAGTATTGAAGCTTTCTAATGTTTTTTCTGATAAATTCAACCAGATCGACCTTTCGGTTGATCCGGCTAAGGGAGAATTGGAGATAAACGCTCGCAATCAGGACGTTGGAGAGAATACGGCCTCCGCAAAAATCCAAGGCGCCGGCGAAGCTGTT
>DASPMN010000024.1:0-3074 GCA_035627035.1 Minisyncoccota bacterium | reverse complement strand
GGCAGCATACAAGCCGCTTCGACTGACTAATTCTTCGTGGGTTCCTGTTTCCGCCACGCGTCCGCGCTCTAAAACGTAAATCCGATCAGCGTGAGCAACGGTCGAAAGACGGTGGGCAACCAAAACAATGAGAAGGTTTGGGCGCGTCTGACGAACATGCTTAATAGTTTCCGTGATCTCGTGCTCCGTCAACGAATCAAGGCTTGAAGTAGCTTCGTCAAAAATAATCAGATCCGGATTGCGCAAGAGCGCGCGGGCAATAGCCAACCGCTGGCGCTCGCCGCCAGAAAGCTTGATGCCCCCTTCCCCGATCTTCGAGTCGAGCCCCTTGTCGCTGCGCTCGAGAATAGCGGCCGCTTGCGCTTGGCGCAGGGCTTCAAGACACTCGTCGTCCGTAGCACCCGGCCGAACAAAGAGCAGGTTCTCTCGAATCGATCCGGAAAAAAGCTGGGTCTCTTGCGATACGTAACCGATCCGCTTGCGGAACTCTCGATAATCAATCTGATCCGAGGACGTACCGTTTACCGCGATCGAGCCCGCGGTTGGCCGGTAGAGGCCGACTAAGAGCTTAAGCAAAGTCGTCTTGCCGGAACCGGATGGGCCAGCAAAGGCAACCGTCTCGCCGGCCTTCAGGGCGACCGAAACGTCTTCAAGCGCCGATTCGCTGCGGGACTGATAGCCAAAAGATACGCGATCAAACGTAACCGCCTCGAGCCCCGCCGGGACTACCGGATGCTCCGGCTCCACGTCCGGGGCGATCGCCAACAAATCGTCTACGGATTCCCCGCTTGCCTTAGCTTCTTGATATTGCGAAGAGACCTGGTCGATCCCTGTCAGCATGCCGAAAATAAAGAAGGAATAAATGTAGAGCGTAAAGAACTCGCCGAGCGTGATCTCCTGACGATAAACCAGCCACAGCATGACCAGAAGGATAAGCGCGCGCAGGCCGTTAAGAATAGTGCCCTGGGCAAATGACAGCAAGCGGATCAGCTTTATCTTCTTGAGCTCAAGATCTAGCACTTGGCCGTTTACCTTGTTCAAGCGTTCAGTTTCTTGCTTTTCCAAACCGAGACTCTTTACGAGCTCAACGTTGCGCAAAGTTTCCGTAGTTGAGCCAGCAAGATCAGCCGTCTCGACAACGATCTTTTTTTGAGCCTGACGGATGCGCCGGCTTAGGTAATAACTCGTAGTGCCGATAACGGGAACGATCAAGAGATACGAAAGGCCAATGAAAGGATGGACATAGAAAGCATAACCGAGCACGACAACCAAAGACACGACAGACAAGAAAACATTATCGATACTCCCCTTGATGAAAGCCTGGATATCGGTCCTGGCCTTCTGCAGCTTCTGCAGAAGCTCGCCGCTCCGTTGATCTTCAAAAACAGCGTACGGCAAAGAAAAAGCATGGCCGATGCTGTCGCCGTACAAACTGGCGCCAACTCGCTGAGTCACCACGCTAGCGTAGTAGTCTTGGAAATTCTTCGCCACCCGGGATACGAAAGCCACCCCCATCGAAGCTAAAAGGAGCAGGATAACGCCGCTGAAGAACTCTTCCGGCGAAAGCTCAGAAAAACGGCTGGCATATCGGTCAATAATCAAACGGAAAATCTGAGGGTCTAAAAGCGAGAAAACTTGATTAATAGTCGCTAACACCAAAGCGCCGGCAAGCTTGCGCCGGTGCTCTTTCAAATAACGCCAAATGAGTTTCATGCAGACCATACTAAAGAACCAGCCAACAAAAAACAACCCTGGAAGACCAGGGTTGTTTTTCCGCAGCACTAAGCGCGTGGAGCGCGAGGCTCGAGCGGACGAGCTTCGTTGACCGTCAATTTGCGGCCACCGAAGTCTCTGCCATTCCACATGTCGATCGCCTTAGCGGCGTCGTCATCAGATGACATTTCGACGAAACCGAAGCCTTTTGAGCGGCCAGTCATCTTATCCATGATGATGGTAGCCGAATCAACTGCTCCAGCCTGAGCGAAAGCGTCTCGCAATTCATCGTTGGTGGTCGAATAAGGAAGACCGCCAACATACAATTTCTTTGCCATTTTCTTCTACTTTTTAGCTGCGTGTAAACCGACCTCTCTCAGCTTCGGTTCACACCGCACACTTCGAGAAACTTCACACGTGCCGTTAGTGTAGAACGCCCTGAGTAATAAGTCAATGAAAAAAGAAAGCAGCCCTATAGAAAGGGCCGCAATGCCACAGGGGACTAGCCCTTGGAATGCTTCAGGTAAGGCATGCTATCCACCGCCCAAACCTCCTGCTTTGCAGCCTTTTTGAGCAAATCTTCAGGTGCGGTTACGGCCTCAACCTTGCTCACTGGAGAAAATATGGGGCCAGGGGCGAAAAAATGACCGCCGCATACCTTGTATTCCTCATCACAGCGGCAATCACCACATATAATGAAAAAGTAAATAAAAAGCCGGGCAAAAACACTGCCCGGCAAGAAGAGGGAAACCTAGAACCAAGCCCTGTACCAAGGTCTCACGGATTTCTTCGCCTCACTATAGATTCTGACAGGCGGAGACTTAAGGTCCTTTACTAGGCCAACCCAAGACAACGCCGTCAGAAACCAATGGGAAATATCAATCTCCCACCAATAGAACCCCTGGCGCTCCGAAGCGGCGTATCGGTGATGGTTATTATGCCACCCCTCTCCCATCGTAGCCAAAGCCAGCAGAAAGTTGTTTCGGCTCGAATCGCTTGTAGCGAAGCGTCGGAACCCGACGACATGCGCCAGAGAGTTGATACAAAAAGTAGCATGGTAGAGGACGATGGAGCTTATGAAATAACCCCAGACCAACGCTTGCCACTTGCCGACATTAAGAGACGGAACCCATCGCTCCATGCTCCAGCCGAAAAGAAAGCAGGCAGCCGCAAGAAAAACAGGAGGAATCCAATGCCAGTCATCAAGGAACCGGAGCTCGGGATAACGAGCGAAATCCGGTATGGCCTTGGTTTCCGTCCGTGAATATTTCTTACACACGACCCAGCCCACATGCGCCCACAAGAAACCGCGACGAGCAGGAGAATGCAGATCATGCTCGGTATCAGAGTAACGATGATGA
>DASPMN010000023.1:0-3125 GCA_035627035.1 Minisyncoccota bacterium | reverse complement strand
TACATGGAACGGCCTGCTTCTGCATGTTCGAACCCATCAGGGCGCGGTTGGCGTCATCGTGCTCCAAGAATGGAATCATCGAGGTGGCGATTGAGTAGGCCTGGTTGGCGGCAACGTCGATAAACTGAACGTCTTCGCGTCGGACAACGGTCGGTCGCGCATTTGAACGGACCTCAACCGTCTCTTCGGTAAGATTGCCTTTTTCGTCATATGGCACGCCTGAGTGAGCGATGACATAGTCCTCTTCTTCGAGAGCGTTCATATAGACCACTTCATTAGTAATCTTGCCGTTTACTACTTTGCGGTAAGGAACTTCAATGATGCCGTATTCATTAATACGGGCATAGGTCGCCAAGTGGAGAATAAGGCCGATGTTCGGACCTTCTGGCGTATGGATTGGACAGACGCGTCCATAATGAGACGTGTGCACGTCGCGAACCTCAAGGCCGGCACGCTCGCGAGTAAGGCCGCCCGGGCCAAGCGCAGAGAGAATGCGCAAGTGCTCGACTTCCTGCAGGATGTTCTCCTGAGACATGAACTGCGAAAGCTGGTTGGTCGTAAAGAATTCTTTAAGACGAGCCTGAAGCGGACGAGGGCTAATGAGCTGGATTGGCAACATCGTCGCCGTATCGACGGTCGACATGCGGTCCTGAATGTTGCGCTTCATCTGGCTCATACCCATCTTGAGCTTGGCCTGAAGCATTTCGCCCACCGAACGAACGCGGCGCAGGCCGAGATGGTCGATGTCGTCAGCCTTAGAACCCGGAGTCATGTTGAGATGAATGACATGGGCGACAATTGCCAACAGGTCTTCATAGGTTACCGTTCGCTGCTCTTTAGCTTCCTCGGTGGTAGGCAGATTAAAACGCTGGTTGAAGCGGAAACGCCCAACCTTGGAAAGGTCGTACTTCTCGCGAGAGAACAGCGAGCTGACGAATTCCTTGGAGTTAGCAGCGGTCGCCAAATCGCTGTCGCGCAGGCGCTTGTAAATTTCCAAGTATGAGTCCTCTACCGTCTTGGCATGATCCTTGGCAATCGAAGTCTTGATATATGGAACGTCGGTCGTGATATGCTCGAAAGCCTTCAGGATGTCCTCATCCGTAATTTTCTTTCCTTCGAGATCGGCGAAAACGCGCAAAAGCGACGTGATCGGGAATTTGCGCTTACGGTCGATACGGACGTAAATAGCATTGTCGACTTCGGTTTCAATCTCGACCCAAGCGCCACGCGATGGGATGATCTTAGCACCAAAGAACTTGCGACCGCGGATTTCGTTGAGCGTAAAGAAAACGCCGAACGAACGGGCAAGCTGTGGGACGATAACGCGCTCGATGCCGTTGACGATAAATGTCCCATGAGTGGTCATGAGCGGAAAATCAGCCAGGAAGATTTCCTGTTCTTTTTCCTGATTAAGCGTCTTGTTCTTCAGCTTCACGCGAACGCGCAAGGCGGCGTCGTATGAAAGCTTGTTGACCTTAGCGTAATCTTCGTCGAACTTAGGCTCGTCCAACTGGAAGCCAGTGAACTCAAGATCGAACTTCTTTTCTGAATAATCCCTGATCGGTGAAAACTCGGCAAACAACTCCTTGAGACCTTCCTGGACCAACCATTTGTATGAGTCGGTCTGGATCTCAACGAGATTTGGAATTTCAGCTAACGGCTCCTTGTACCGGCTGAAAAATTTCTGTTGAATCATTGTTGTGTTTCTCTACTAACACAAAAATACCCGCCTGGGGACCCTTCCAGGCTAAGGTTCTTATAAAAAAGCACGAGCGGGAGCAAGATACAGCGGCCGTAACTCAATCTTGCTGTAGTTGACACAGTATAAATCAGGAGCCACCCCCTGTCAATATTGATTCTGTGGATGAACGTGATCTCAGCTATTCACAGCGTTTTTTTCCAGAGAAAAAACCGAGGACTTAAGTCTTCGGTTTTATGAACCTAGCCCAGATCCGTGCTAGGCCTTAAAAAGAGCAGCGAAATCTCCGAGGGTCATTTCGTAATTAAAGCCTGACACCTTTCGCTGCAACCTTCCCCACCTGGCTTTGTCATACTTGGGAGTTTCCTTCAGTTGGATAAAACAGACCGCAGAATACCTTCCCCCAGAAGCAGGTTCCGGCGTCGCGATCACGCGATGACACAATGCCTTGAGTTTGCCGCCTGATCTAAGCTGAAGCTGCATGGCTGGAATAATTACCGTCTCCCCTTCAGATACCGGCATATCAATCCACCGGCCATCAAAGGTTAGACACTGCAATCCGGGAGCGCTTTCGAAAAGATGAAGGGTGAATCCGCTCTGATCCGCATGCGGGACAGCAATTTCCTCTCCCATCTCCCGATCGCCGAAATAATGGATGAAACGAATAAAGTAACAAAGTTCGCTTTGCTCCACCTCCTCCGTAAATCCATCCATCGAGAAAGCCTTTTCAGCTTGCCAAGCGAAGTCCAAAACCAGCGGCTTAACCTTGGATACAAGCGAAAGCGCGTCCTGGACGAACACTAAAGCGATCGGATCGATAAGCTCGGCATTTTTCTTAAGCCAATCTTGGCCGGCGAGCGTTACGTCGAAACTTTCCTTCCGATCAATCCCGATACCAATCCCGTCCTTGAGCTCGTATCCGATACCCCGCGTGTCATCAGCATAAGGAAGATTCTGCTTTGCTGCGGTCGGCAGACTACAGAATACCCGCCAAGACGCAACGGTTTTATTAACCGCTTCCCGCAAATCAGCCGGATAACCTAAGCTGAGAAACCCCCCTGCTTTCAAGATCATCGATAGTTCCACTTCCTATCGGCTCTCCTTTGGTCTTGTTTTAAAAATCTGAAAACACTCTACTTTAATGAGACAAAAGGTCAAGCCTGCTTTTTTATGGCTACATAACGGTCAAGGCCGTTTCCTCTTCCGCCACTCCTCTATCTTCTTATGATCCCCCGTCAGCAACACCTTCGGGACGCGATATTTCTTGCCTTTCCATTCGAGCACTTCCGGCCGCGTGTACATCTCAGAGGCCGAAACACGCTCTTCTTCCAAAGATTCATATTTCCCTAACACTCCTGGAATCTGCCGGGAAATGGAATCAGCCAAAAGCATCGCCGGCAGCTCGCCGCCCGTCAATACAAAAGGG
>DASPMN010000022.1:0-5340 GCA_035627035.1 Minisyncoccota bacterium | reverse complement strand
TGAGAAAAAGGACAATGCTAAATTGGGCGATATTGTGGTGGCTTGCGTGGACGGGGATTGGACGCTCAAGTATTTGCGCAAAGACAAAGCCGGCCGCATGTATCTAGAGCCGGCAAATGTTAACTATCATGATATCTACCCTCAGGCTGAGCTTACCATCGGCGGCGTAGTCCGCGGTGTGCTGAGAAAATATTAATTTGATTTCAGCTTCTGTCGCAACCTCTGTCCGGCAGGGGTTTTATTCGTTTGGGTTGGATGCCGGGAGAACTTTAAGGTATGATAGTGGAACATTGATCCAATCAGGCACATGAAGCTCTCAACCAATCCAGCAGCAGGAAAAAAGAAGTGGAACTCTAAGTCTGTCTTGTTGGTGGCTATCGGTTGCCTGCTCGTTTTCGGAGCCGTGAACTATGAATACGTTTTTCCGCAGGAGGTTTACGAGGCAAAGGCTGGGGCTAAAAAAGAAGCCGCCTTCCAGAAAATATCTACGATCGTCGCTCCGCCGGCTTTGGACAAAGAGGCCTATGACCGGAAATCTGAACAGCTTGCCAATTACGCTTCTACTACTTCTACGACCACGCCGCGACTATGGCCGGTAAAAACCGTTTATCCGAATGCCGGAGCCATCTTGCCCTTCAAGCGCGTTATCGCCTATTACGGCAACCTTTACTCAACCAGAATGGGCGCCTTGGGCGAATATCCTGAAGCGGAGATGCTGTCTCGCTTGAAGGCGGAGGTAAACAGGTGGGAAGCCGCCGATCCGACGACGCCGGTCGTGCCCGCTCTTCACTATATCGCCGTCACGGCTCAGGGCAGCGCCGGCGAAGACGGCAAATATCGCTTGCGGATGCCGGACAGCGAGATCGACAAGGTCCTCAAGATGGCCGAGAAGATCAATGCGATCGTTTTTTTGGACATTCAAGTCGGCTTAAGCACCTTGCAGGCCGAACTGCCGGTCTATGAGAAATATTTCAAAATGCCGAATGTCCATCTGGGGATCGACCCGGAATTCTCGATGAAAACCGGCAAGAAGCCGGGATCGGTGATCGGTACGTTCGACGCCGCCGATATCAACTATGCCGCCGAATACTTGGCCAAGCTCGTCAAAGAGAACAATCTGCCGCCGAAGATTTTGGTGATACATCGTTTTACGCAGCCGATGGTGACGAATTACCGTCAGATCAGGCCGTTGCCGGAAGTTCAAATCGTCATGCATATGGACGGCTGGGGCGGTGTGGCGGAAAAGATCGGCACGTACAACGCCTTTATCGCTCCGCAGCCGGTGCAGTTCACGGGGTTCAAGCTTTTCTACAAGAACGACTTCCGGTTGCCGGGAACCCGTATCATGACGCCGGCTGAGATTCTCAGGCTTCAGCCGCAGCCGATATATATCCAATATCAATAAAAAGAAACCGCGCAGATGTCTGCGCGGTTTTTGTGGCGTGAGGGAGATGGCTATGCTGTTTTGCTTGGCTGGCTCTTTAGAGAGTGACGTTCTTCGGCTTCTTCGTCATACCAAGTTTCTATCCACCCCGTTCTGCTCCATGTAAGAACCAGAAGCTTGGATCGGGAGTTTGCGATAATATTGCTGATCTCATCCAACCTTTTCCGACAAACCGTTACCGTTGATCCGAGTGAGAAGTTGAATCCCAGCTTTGAGGAGTTCCTAGCTGCCTCAATGGCCTTTTGTTCGGCAAGGGTGGCCAGAATGATTCCATCCTCATGTTCAAGATAGAGGCTATGGTCCAACTTCAAGGCGACTATGGTGACGATATACAACCAACCCATTGCGTACTCCCTCTCCTGGTAATGTGCGGCTCTCCTAAACCTGCCACAGGGACTGAAAAAGTCAACCGGTTTTTTGCTAACGGCTAAATGCGGTATGATAAGCAGACTATGACCCAAGAACAGGCCCTCACTATCCTTAAAACCGGCGCTAACGTCTTTTTGACGGGAGAACCTGGCGCTGGCAAGACCCACACGATCAATCAGTACGTGAAGCATTTGCGCGAGCATGGCATCGAGCCGGCGATCGCTGCTTCGACCGGTATCGCCGCTACTCACATCGGCGGGATGACGATCCACTCCTGGAGCGGCATTGGGATCAAAAGACAATTGACGCCTTACGATCTTGATCACCTGGCGAGCAACGAATACGTGAACAAGCGAATGACCCGGGCGAACGTTCTCATTATCGACGAGATCTCCATGCTGTCGGCCGATGTGCTGACCATGGTCGATCAGGCGACCCGGGCGGTGCGGCGCGTCGATATGCCGTTTGGCGGCATGCAGGTCGTCTGCGTCGGCGATTTCTTCCAGCTGCCGCCGATCTCGGCTCCGGGCGAACGCCCCCGGTTTGCGTTTGAATCGCGGTCATGGGAAGAACTGCGGCCGGTCATTTGCTATCTCCATGAGCAGCACCGGCAGGACGATCCGGCCTTCTTGGCGGTTTTGAGCGCCTTGCGCTCCAATCTGCTGGAAGAATCTCATCGCGCTCATCTGCTTGGCCGTTCAGGCGTCCACGATGACGAGCTTCAGGGCGTGACGCGGCTGTTTCCGCATAACGTTAACGTCGATCAGCTCAACAATGCCGAGCTGTCCCGCCTGAGCAGTGCTTCGACTAAGTACCAAATGGTCGGCCAGGGCAAGGAAGCTCTGGTTGAATCTTTGAAAAAAGGCTGCCTCTCGCCAGAGGACCTTGTCTTGAAAGAAGGAGCGGCAGTTATGTTTACTAAGAACAATCCGGCCGCCGGTTTCGCCAATGGCACATTGGGCACCGTTACCGGCTTCGAAAAAGAAACCAAATATCCGATCGTCAGGACGCATGGCGGGGAGAAGATAACGGCAGCGCCCATGGAATGGGCGATCGAAGAAGAAGGCAAGGTGAAGGCTCGGATCTCGCAGGTTCCTCTGCGTCTGGCGTGGGCGATAACCGTCCACAAGAGCCAGGGCATGAGCTTGGACGCGGCGGTGATGGATCTTGGGGCTGCTTTCGAGTACGGCCAGGGCTATGTCGCCCTGTCTCGGGTTCGCCGTCTGTCCGGACTTTACCTCGTTGCCTGCAATGAGCGAGCGCTCATGGTGCATCCGGAAATTTTAGAGCGGGACCAGGATTTCCGCAGCGAGTCCGAAGCGGCTGAGCGGGGCTTCGGAGAAATGGATGATGCCGATATCAAACAGATGCACGATAATTTCATTCTTTCCTGCGGCGGAACTTTAGAGAAAAAAGAGAAGGAAACGTCCAAGCTCGACAAGATCAGGCAGAAGCATGCCAAGGCATATGCGCGTTGGACCGACGAGGAAGAAGCTGAGCTTATCGGCATGTTCGAGGCCGGCCAGACCCCGGCGGCGATCGCTAAGGCGCTCGGCCGCAAACCTGGGGCTATCATGATGAGGCTGGTAAAATTAGGGCTTGTCGAAGGGGATTTGTAGGAAGCGATGTGTTCCGTTATTGGGCTGCCGAATGGTAGCGTCGCCGATCAGGAAGGACGAGAGGCCTGGCACGGACGAAGTTTTTGCTTCTGTACGTTTCATTGTCCGCGGACCGGAAGATCGGGGTTGCCGCTTTGCCGCGGCGAGCGAGCTATCGGAGTACGCGGACTAGATCTTTATCGAGGCAATATGGCTTCGACCAGGGCGCCGATCCCGGTAAAGTCTTTGGCTGAGTAGGGGATGAGAAGGTGTTTTTCGCCGATTTCCTGCCTTAGCTTCATAAGGGCGGTTTTCAGTTCGCCGCTTTTCAGCCGGTCGGCCTTGTTGGCCAAGATCACGATGTCCTTGCCGCTTTCTTCCAGCTCTTTCAAGATGTGCTTGTCATCGGCAGTCAGTCCGACCTTGGTGTCGATAATGAGGACGACTTTATGATGCTTGATTTCAGGACTGAACAAGTACCAGGAAATATATTCGCTCAACCGTTCGCGATTGGCGAACGAGCCGCGGGCATAACCATAGCCCGGCAGGTCGATAAGGTAGAAGGCTTTGTTTATAAGGAAGACGTTTATCTCCTGGGTCCGTCCCGGGGTTGAGCTGGAGCGGGCCAGGCCTTGCTTTCGGGCGAAAGAATTTATGACGCTCGATTTGCCCACGTTGGAACGGCCAATGAAAACAATCTGAGGGAGATTGTCGGTCAGGAGATCATCCCCGTTTCTGATCGGTTTGACGAATTCGGCCGAAGTTACTTTCATAAAGTGAGCATAGCAGAAACCCGGGCGGTTCTGCTAGTATGGGCTCATACGACATGTACTATCTCTACATTCTTAAATGCGCCGACGGAACGCTATATACGGGCATTACCCTTGATGTCGGCCGCCGGGTCAGAGAACATAATATTTCAAAAACCGGAGCGAAATATACGCGCTCCCGCCGGCCGGTCGAGCTTGCCTATGAACAAGAGTTCAAAGACCGCTCCGCCGCCGCCAAAGAGGAGGCCCGGATAAAGAAGCTGTCTCGGCAGGAAAAGATTGAGCTTTTTAAAAACGGCTCTGCTTCTTGAGGTATACTTTACGAGTGATCGAATATACGCTGAAGAAATATACGCGCTCGCGGCGGGTTAGGATAAGGGTTCGTCCTGGCGGCGAAGTCTTGGTGACCGCTCCGGCGCGAGCTAGCAGGCGAGCCATTGACGCTGTCGTGGCAGAGCATGCTGGCTGGATCGCTGAGCAGCTTAAAGCTTTTAGCGGCGCGCCGCCTGGCTTAACGCCCGAAGAGAGGCGGAGGGACTATCTGCGGTACAAAGAGCGAGCCCGGGATTTCGTAAAAAGGCGCTTGGAACACTTTAACCGATCCTACGGTCTTGCTTACCGGCGAATTTCTATTAAGGATCAAAAGACCCGCTGGGGCAGCTGTTCGCGGCATGGCAACCTGAATTTTAATTATAAGATCGTCCTCTTGCCGCCGGAGCAGGCTGATTACATCATCGTCCATGAGCTATGCCACCTGAAAGAACTTAATCACTCTCGCCGATTTTGGGACTTGGTGGCCCGGGCAATTCCTAATTACGAACAAATCAAAAGAGACCTTGCAAAGCAGAGCCTGGATTTGGCGTAGGAGTGGTATACTGGAGGCATGCGTTATCCGCTTAAAAAGAAATACGTCGCTTTGGCGGCTGTCGGTTTCGTTCTCGGTTGGATCTTATCAGATAACGTTATTGTCGGTCTGGCGCTTTTCGCTTTCTTGCTGACGCCGGCTTGGTGGGATAATTATCTTCGCTATGCTAAAGACAATCCGCAGCGGTTGTGGTTCAAGCGAAAGCTTTACGGCTGGGGCTGGACGCCGGTAACCTGGCAGGGCTGGCTGGCCGTCTTGGCGTACGCCGGCCTGGTCATTTCTTCTGTCTCTTTC
>DASPMN010000021.1:0-6294 GCA_035627035.1 Minisyncoccota bacterium | reverse complement strand
TCTCGTTGCTGCCGATATTCTGGCCTTCGAGAATGTGCTGGAAGACGCGATCAGCGCCCTTGTAGATCTCGATGTCGAGGATGGTATTGGAGACCCCGCTGCCGGTATTTTTAACAGTGACGGAAACGGTACCGTTCTGGCCGACATTCGGGCTGCTTGGAGCGGCGCTGCCGCTAACTTCGAAGGCGGGATTGCCCGGGTTGGTTGGCGGCGGAGTAACGGCTCCTCCGGCCCACCAGCGCCGCATCGTTTCTTCGGCCGGTTTGTTTTGCGGCGTGTAGTGAGGATCACCCTGGCCGCCTTCATTAGGATTGGTGCGCCAGTCCCATATGATGGCGCCGGTCATGTAAGGGTGATCGTTCCAGTAAGAAAAGAGGGCTTCGTAAGCGTTGGCTTGGGTTTGAGGGTCGACCCAGGTGTAGTAGTTGTAGTCCCATGGCTGATGCGGCGAACCGTTGACGCTGCGATAACCGATTTCGGTGAAAATTACCGGCTTGCCGACGCGGTCGGCTAACGGCTTGATGTCGCTCCAGTTCCAGTGGTTCCAAGCGTCTTTGTAAGACTGGACGCTGTCGCCCCAGAGGTTGAAGTAAGCGGAGACGCCGATGTAATCAAGATCGCCCCAGAAGTCGATATGGTTCTTTTCGTCGCCGAAGTAGTAACCGCCCCAGTTGGCGCTGTAGGTCAGCTTGCCGGAGTAGATGGCGCGGACTTCTTTGATCATCTGCTGCCAACGCCAGGTATTGTCGCCGTTGGAGGTCGAGGTCGACATGCTGATAAGCTCGGCGCCGACGCACATTGCATCTACGCCGTGGTCCTGGGCGATGCGAGCATAGTGTCTGAGCATAGCGCCGTAGTTGCGGAACCAGGTGTCGCGGTCGCCAGGGTTGATATTGGCCCGCCATTCGTAGGTGTAGCTTTCCAGATGGGGCTTAAGCATTACCTTCATTCCCTGAGAGTGGACATAGTCGATGGCGGCTGCCAATGATTCGTCGGTCGGCGTATTCCAGCCTCGGGCGATGTCGGTACTGTAAAGATTAGATTGGTAATATGGGATGATGAGCGTAACGTTGTTAGCGTTGGCGGCTTTCAAATCCCGAACCGACTGCTTGAAATTGTCGCTGCTGAAGTCCGTGCTATGCGTTGGATACAAGCTGGCACCTTTGTATTGCCAATCGGCGGTGGCCGCAGAGGCAGACAGCACAGGCGAGAGCAGGAAGCTGGCAAGGACGAGCGCGGTCAGAAAAGTACGGATCATAATACTCTATATAGTGCTAAGGGACGGATAAAGTTTCGATTCAAAATTCACGACCTGATCAATAATCGAATTATTGCAAAAAAACCGTGTGGTTCCTGTGAACCGCACGGTTTTTTCTTGGCTAGTAGAGTTCGTAGACGTAGAGATCGAGGCCTGGCGAGAAGCGTTCTTGATCGAGCTTCTTGAAGTTGTTGTCCAGATAATGCTTGATCTTGTCGTGATAGCCCTGGTCGTAGCTCATGACCACGAAGGCGCGCTTGTGATGGCTCTTGAGCTGGTCGACTTGGTTTGGCAGCTGGCTTTCGTCGAAAGCCGGGATCGGTCCGACTTGGTAGCGGTCCCAGAGCGGCAGAGTCGCAATCTTGCTGTGGCCTCGGTAGTAATACTCGAGAGGATAGATGGTGAACGGGGACGTTACGATAACGATGTCTTGAGGCTTGGTCTCGGCGTTCAGGCGAGCGGCGACATCTTTGTAATCTTCGCGAACCGGGTTGGTTGCGCTCACGGCTTGGACGGTCAGCGTCGTGAACATTACCAACAGCAGGGCGCTCTTGGCTACCTTGGAGACTGACGGCGAGTAGGTGGAGAAGATCCAGCTAATGAAGATATAGAGCGAAGGCAGGGTGAGAATCAGATAGCGGCTCAGATAGAGCGGGCGGTAAGTGATACTCAGAATAAAGACGGCGGCGATCGGAACGATGACGGAGAGGATGAAATACATCGTTTCAGCCGTGAGCTTCTTGCCCTTGCCGACGGCGAGGAAACCGAGAATGACGGTCAGCGGCCACATGGAAACCAAAATGGTGTTAATGGTATCGTTCTGGAAGCCGAACAGGAAATGCGAGAAAGTGTTGAAGACGTTGATGCTGGTCGGTTCGGGAATGCTTGGCTTGGTGTTGCCGGCCGCCCCCATGCTCTGGACGTAGAAGATCCAGGGAACGAAGGTGATGGCGATCGCGATAGCGACGCTTGCAAAGCGGCTTAAGGACTTGCGCGGGAAGCGATCGGAGTACAGGAAGAAGAAGATCGCTTGCGTGGCCAGCATGAGGCCGAAGAAGTAGTGAGTGAAGATGCCGAAGACCGCGGTCAGGCCGTAGAAGATCCAGTTGCCGCTGCCGGCTTGCTTGTAAATTCTCAGGAAGAAGTACTGGTTGAGGATGGTAACGAAAGTCAGCAAGCTGTACATGCGGATCTCATTGCCGTACCAGTTAAGGAAGGGCGAAACGGCGATCAGCAGGGTCGTAAAGAGAGCGAAAGAGCGGGAGTAAGCCAAGCGGCAGAGGTAATACATCGCCGGGACCGACAACATGAAGAAGGTCAGGGAAAGGAAGCGGGCGATGATGACGCTCGAGCCCAGGAACTGCTGCCAGAAATGCAGGATCAAGTGGTAGAAGGGCACGTGGACGTCCTCAGCGATGATGCGGAGAATGCCTAGCGGCGTGCGGCTTGTTTGCCAGAGGCTCTGGGCTTCGTCCAGTCGCAGGCTTTGATTGGCAAAGAACAAGCCGGAAAGCAGGAGGATAAGGGCCATCATGCCGCTTAGGATGATCCAGTCGCGGTTCAAGAAGGGGAATCGTTCAAGCAGTCGTTCGGTCATAATGCTGAGTTAAGATTAGATTGATAAGTGCTTCGACTGAGCCTTAAGCGGAGCCATCTGCAATGCCGGCACCTTGGCTTTTTCCGCTTGCGGCAAAGCGGCTTTGATGAACGGCGTGAAGATGGCGATGTAGAACAGGGCCCAAGACGCATTCGTGATAAGCGACGGGGTCAGGCCTTCGCGGGCGAAGGCGACGCCGACGCCGATGATGACGAGGACAATGTAGGCCAGATGAGGGGTGACTAAGCTGACGAAGTTCCCCTCGAGCTTCTTCTTGGAGGTGATGGCAAAGCTTGATTTCTGGTTCGTCAGCACGGCGAGCAAGGCTTTTATATGGATAGGCCATTGACCGATCGAGAAACTGAGAGCCCGGAACGTGTAGCCGAAATTGCAGGAGAGCTGAAGATTGTAGATCGAGAGGAAAATGTAAGGCAGGAAGATGAGCGTCAGGGTCATGGTCGAAATCGCGAACGGCACGGCGCCGGTGAAAAAGAAGGCGAGGGGAATGAGGGCGTTCAAGAGGACGAACAGTCCCGAGACATAGAAGCTGGCTGAGGCGACATACTGAATCTTCTGGGCCCAGCTGAGGCCGGAGCGGAAGAGCGGATTGTACTTGAACAATACCTCAAGGCTGCCGCGAGCCCAACGGAACTGCTGTTTGTAGTAGGAGAGGAAATCTTCCGGCGCCAAGCCTTCGGCTAATACTTTCGGAACGTAGATAGACTTCCAGCCATTGTCATGGATGAAGAGGCCGGTAACGAAGTCTTCGGCAATGTTGGTGTCGCACATGCCGCCGGCTTCTTCCAGGGCGGTACGGCGGATGACCATATTGGTGCCGCACATGGTGACGGAATTCAGGCGATTCTTGCCTTTGCAAATCGGCCCGAAGAAGAGGCTTTGCTGCTCCCAGGAGCCGCCGGTCACCATGTTCTCCTCATGGTTCTTGTAGTACTGCGGCGACTGGACATAGGCTAGCTGGGTGTCCGCGAAATAGCCCATGGTCTCTTTGAGGAAATCGGCATGAGGAACGTGATCGGCGTCAAAGATAACGACGAACGGATTGTAGGTACGGCGCAGGGCGTTGTTGATATTGCCTGCCTTAGCGCCGCCGGCTTCGGTGCGGGTTATGCAGTGGACGCCGATCCGGCGGGCCAAATGTTCGATGTCGCGCCAATTTTCCTTGCCGGCCACATAGCCGTCGTTCAAAAGATAGATTTCGAAGTTGGGATACTCCATCGCTTTGGCAGCCAGGGCGGTCTCTTCGACGATTTCGACCGGTTCGCCGGCGACGGTAATGAAGACGTCGACGCCCGGCGCAAATTCAGGATCTTTGACCGGCTCGTGTTCGGTATTCCAGATGGTGTAGATATACGTAAGGAGCTGCCAAGTATAGAAGACCTGGCTGGCGACCAGGATGCCGAAGAGCCAAGGATTGCCGCGCGGGAACCAAAGGCTGATCGCTAGGAAATACAAGACAGCAATGACGACGTTGGCGACCAGAAGCTGCCGGTTCGTGAAGTTCTGGAAAAAGCTTGAGATAGGATTTTCGTTCATAAGGGCTGTGGTTTAGCGGCTAGTAATTGTTTCGAACAAGTTCGGCAGCTGGTCGCTGTAGAGGGCAAGGCCGAACCAGGCCCAGTTGTCGTCATAGTAGGAGAGCTGTTCTTTCCAGGACTGGATATCAGGGCTGTAGAGAAGGGCCAGCTTCTTGGTATAGATGTCTTCGGCGATACGAGGGCTTTCAACCATGAAGTATCCGAGACTGGTGCCGTAGTGGGCTGGCGATTGCTGCTTGGCTAGCGGCTGGCCGTCGTGGCTGTAAACGGTGTAAAGGGCTTTCTGATCGCGCCATTCTTCTTTCAGGTGAGACATGCGCTCAAGCAGGGCTTTGGCTCGGGGTTCCTTGTACCACTGCCAGTCCAAACCGATGCGCCATGGCACCCGGATAGCGTCATAGCCGTAATTAGTTTCCAGGGTGCTGACCGGGCTGGCTTTGATCTCGCCCGTGCGTTCGTGCATAACGATCCAGTTTGGCGGCAGGTTGGCGCTTTCTGGCTTGTCCAGATTCGCGCTCATGCTTTTTTCCAATACTTCGTAACTGGTAGTGATCAGGCTCTCCCAGGGATGGGCCGGGTCGACTTCGGCGAACATTCGGTAAGCATAAGGCGAGAAGTAGGAAGGGTTGATGACGATGTATTCGGAGGTCGAGGTCTTTTCCACGTTGTTGGCGGCCAGATACGGCTTGCCGTTGACGATGACTACTTCTTTCTCCCAGATGTCGTTAATGATCGCCTTGGCTTCGTTGAGGTAATTTTCGTCTCCCCAGCGAGCGTAAGCGAAGAGGAGGGCCATGGCGATGTCGCTGTCGGCATCGGTGGCGGTGTTACCGCCGCCTTGTTCTGTCAGGATACCGAAGGTGCCGTCGGCCCGCTTGCCGAAGAGCCAGCTGAAGAGCTTGTCGTCGTCGCGCTGCAGGTTGTCCTTGGTCCACTGCCAGCTCTTGTCGAAAACTTCCTTGTCGTCCATCCAAACGGCGCGGAGCATGGTATAGCTCTGCCCTTCGGAGGTGGTTACCCCTTCGCGCTGCTTGTCTACGGTGCGGAATGTGCCCGGCTCAAGATAGGCTTTCTTGTAACCGTTCCATGTCGAGGTCAGCATCGCTCGCTGGGTGAATACGATGGATTCGGAGCGCTTGCCGGTGTTGTAGTAAGCGACAGCGATCAGGCCGATGATGGCGCAGCTAAGCAATAGAGTTCCTACGGTTCGTCTTTTCATGTCTCTGATTTCAGGTTAACTTTGATAAGCTTGGCCGCGTCGGCCAGGGATATTCCTAGAAGGCCAGCGTTGATAATTCCACGGGTTAACGATAAGCAATGCGCCGATAGAGGCCAATAACAGGGCAAGGCTGACGAGAACTTTGGTAAAGATAGGCGGCAGCTGGGGGTAGGCGTAATCGTGAGCGGAATAAGGATCGAATGCTTGGGCCGCGGTCACGGCTTGAGCGTTGGGCGAACTGGCAGCTAAAACGCTGGTGGTACCGTCGTCCGGAGGCGTGTCTGGTTCGTCGGGCGTGATAGGGGCTGCGGCTGGCGTTTCCGGTTCGGTGCTAGGGGCCGAAGCGGGAGTCGAGGAGGCCTTGGAAGGTTCGTTTTGCTGGACTACAGACTCCTTGGCCTGGTCTTCTTCGTTTCCTTTGGCAACAGCCAGCGCTTCTTTTTCCGTTCGGTCCTTTTGAGCTTCTTCTTTTTTCTCCCGCTCTTTTTGTCCTTTGTTCTCTTTGCCTTCCTTCTTCTCAATTGCGCGCTCGAAACGCTTGCTGATCCCTTCGGTCCAATGATTTAAGTTGGGCATCCGTATCTCCATGCCTCCGATTGGGCCGGAAAGTTGGAGGGTGAAAGCCAGGGCTAGGCTGCCGGAAGCGAACATATTGAATTTTCGG
>DASPMN010000020.1:0-5110 GCA_035627035.1 Minisyncoccota bacterium | reverse complement strand
CGATGAAATAGTTTTCCCGGCCAAAGATATCGATATGGTCTTTGATGACTTGTTCGGCTCGTCCCAAATCCTTGTTGGCGATAGCTCGAGCGAGTTCGCCGCCCATGCAGCCGGAGAGGCAGATGACGCCTTCGTGGTGTTCGGCCAAAAGCTCGCGATCCATGCGAGGCTTGTAATAGTAGCCTTCCAAGTTGGCCTTGGTGACCATTTTCATGAGGTTCTTGTAGCCGGTCAGGTTTTTGGAAAGAAGGGTAAGGTGATAGCGCTTGCTGTCAGGGCCGGACTCTTTCTGGAAGCGGGAGCGGGAGGCCATATAGCCTTCGACGCCGATGATCGGCTTGATCTCGGCTTTCTTGCAAGCCATGTAGAAATCGATCGCGCCGTACATGCTGCCGTGGTCGGTCAGGCCGATCGCCGGCATGCCGAATTCTTTGGCTTTGGCTACCATGTCTTCGATCTTGGTCAAACCGTCGAGAAGGGAATAGTGGCTGTGGTTATGCAAAGGGGCAAATGACATAGGGAGATTATATCAGATCGTTCTGTTGTGGGCAGATTGACGTGATCGGACGATTCTGGCGCTTCTTTTTAAGTTATACTTATCCTATGGAACTGGTACTGCCCAATGACTGCGACTGGGTAATAGGGATCGACGAAGCCGGGCGCGGACCAATTGCCGGTCCGGTAACGGTAGCAGCGGCTATGTGCCGCGCTTCTGACTATCCGAAGCTGACAAATGGCCTGCCGAGTTTTGTTGTCGGGAAAGATTCAAAAAAGCTGACCTCAAAGGCGCGGGCAAAAATCTTTGGCGAGATAAGCGATTCGGCTCTGGTGCAGACAGCCGTTTTTTCCGTTTCTGGGCAGCAGATCGACAAAGAGGGGATCGTTCCGTCGATCAATTCAGCGCTCTATCGCTGTTTGAAGGTATTGGCAAGCGACCCGACGAAGACGCTGGTGCTTTTGGACGGGGGCCTTAAGGCGCCAGCCGAATTTGTCGTGCAGCGGACGATAATCAAGGGGGATGAGAGGGTTCCGCTGATCGGCTTGGCATCGATTGTCGCCAAGGTGACGAGGGATCGCGAGATGGAGATGCTGGGGGAGGCGCATCCGGGCTACGGATTCGAGCAGCATAAAGGCTACGGCACGAAGGGGCATTATGAAGCCTTGGAAAAACAGGGGCCGACAGTTATCCACCGACTAAGTTTTTTGAGGGGGCTTGGCTATTGACACCTTCGGCGGAAAGTACTACTTTGAAAGCAGACCTTTGGTCAATTTCCATATCTGAAAGGTAGACTACAATGTCTACGCGTCGTACTGTTCCCAGCGTTCCTGCTGAAGGCCCTCCTCAAGCGCCTGTTTATGAGGATATGTCGGTCGATCAGATCGGCCCACAGACGTGCCGATCTTTGGATGAAGATTTTCTGCGGCGAGTCGCAGGAGATCACCGTCTCGGAGAAACCTATCGCACCCTTGCGCACAATCGCCTGCATCACCTCGCGATCTTGCGGGAGATCGCGAGCGGCGAGCTTGGCAAGGTCCAGCTTGTGAAGTTTACTCGGGAAGACCAGCCGGATGTCGTTCGGCGGGATGCGACAATCAAACTTATCGGCATGCTGGGAGCCCCTGGTTCTGAGGAGCCCGAATGGGATGGCGAAATGCTGTCGCGCTATTCTCAAGACAGGAATCCTTCAATCAAGGAAGCGGCAATCGCACGCCTCAAAGAGCTGGAGGATTTGGCTGGTAATAAGCCGAAACGGAAGCGAGGTGCTTCCCGTCGGCCGGGCAATCAGCCTGCGAACCCTGCTTAAAGCCGTAAGGCTTCAGGCCCCACCGTTTCTCTGTAAACGGCGGGGCCTTGTCATTTCCAGCTAAGTTTGGTACATTACTTCCTATGACAGTACGAATGCGACATACTCGGGCAACGACGGGCGACCGCCGTTCACATCATGCGCTCAAGCCGCAGCGCCTTTCGCGTTGCGCTAATTGCGGCGCTCAGGCTTTGCGGCACCGCGCTTGCGTCACATGTGGCGTTTACCGCGGCAAGCAAGTTATTGATGTGGTAGCCAAGCAGGCTAAAAAAACCGCCAAGAAGAAGGAAAAAGCGGCTAGCCGCTAGTGTGCGTTCGCGTTCCCTGTGAACTTTTGAACCTACTATCCAATGGCAAACCGTCATTTATCGCGAAGTTTAGCGATGCAGTCCCTTTTTGAATGGGACCTTAATAACTACGACCAGGGAATGGTCGAGGAGGTTATTGCCCGTAACGCGGCCGAGTTTGCTCCCGGCCTGGAGGATGTTGGTTTTGTCACGAATCTTGTCGAAGGGGTAGTAAAGAACCGCACTAAGCTCGACGAGATTATTGAGAAGGCTGCTCCGGACTGGCCGATCGATCAAATCGCGGTCGTTGACCGTAATATTTTGCGTATCGGCCTTTTTGAGCTCTTGTTCGGCAATTCCAAAGAAGTGCCGGCCCGCGTCGCGATCAACGAATCGATCGAGCTTGCCAAGACCTTCGGCGGCGAAAACAGCGGACGTTTCGTTAACGGCGTTTTGGGCGCCGTCTACAAGGAAATGGGCGAGCCGGGCAAAGACGACGTGCCGGAAAAGAAAAAGCGGATCAAGAACGTGCCGTACAATCAGATGCCGATTGAGAAGCTTGGCGGCGCCGTGGTTTATTGGAAAGACGGAGACGAGATCATGCTTGCCTTGGTCCACGATATTTTCGGTTACTGGACTTTGTCTAAAGGACGGGTTGAGCCGGGCGAAGACGTCCAGGCCGGAACTATCCGCGAAATCAAAGAGGAGCTTTCTTTGGATATTGAGCTGGAAGAAGAGCTCATGACCAACGAATACATCGCCTCTGATCCGGAGCGCGGCAAGATCCGCAAACAAGTGACGTACTTCGTTGGCCGGGCGAAAGCCAAGGATACGCTTCAGATCGGCGAGGATAAAGGCGGGCTTGATGATGTCCGCTGGTTTAAGCCTCACGAATTGCCTGATTTGCGCATGTACGACGATATTACGCCAATTATCACCAAAGCTCTCGGTACCATTCTGAAATAATCAGGTTTCCATGTCTCTCGATACGGGTTTATTCGAAAAGAAAATCGGCATTGAATTTAAAGACAGAACGCTTCTGAAACAAGCGTTTATTCACCGTTCCTATCTAAACGAGCATCGCGAAATCGGCCTTGACCATAACGAGCGTTTGGAATTTTTGGGCGATGCGGTGCTGGAGTTGGCGGTGACCGACTATCTTTTCAAACAATATCCCGACATGCCGGAAGGGGAGATGACGGCGGTCCGCGCCGCCTTGGTCAATGCCGTTACGTTGGGGGAAAGCGCTGCGGATCTCGGCGTGAACGAGTTTCTCCTCCTGTCCAAAGGCGAGTCGAAAGACACCGGCCGGGCCCGGCAGATCATCCTAGCTAATGCTTATGAAGCGATTATCGGCGCTGTCTATTTAGACCAGGGGTATGAGGCCGCGCGGGATTTTATCGCTTCCCACTTGTTCCAGCGAACCGACGAAATCGTTGCCAAAAAATTATGGCAAGATGCCAAAAGCTATTTCCAAGAAAAAGCTCAAGAAACCTACAATCAAACGCCGCGCTATGATCTGGTCAAAGAGATCGGCCCGGACCACAACAAGCGCTTTACGATCGGTCTGTATATTGCCGACGAGTTGGTGACAACCGGCGAAGGCCACTCAAAGCAGGAGGCCGAGCAGGACGCCGCTAAGCGCGGCTTGGAGGTCAAGGGCTGGCGCTAGTCGAGCGTACTTAAGTGGAGTTTGGTGATTTTTCCGATCTGGCCCTCGGTCCACATTGCCATTTGCTCTTCTTCTTTCAATATTTCCCGCGCTGTCTGCGCGGTCTCTTGATCGCCAATTTCTTCAGCCGCAGCGATCAATGAGGCATAGCAAGCCATCTCAAAATGTTCGGTCGTATGTTCGGCGATGATGTTTTTGACTAGCTGATCGCCATAAACGTCAGTCGACATTCCCTTGATCATGCCCATGGCTTTCGAAAGAACGTCTTTGGCGGCTGACGGATCGCCGCCAAGGCGAGTAAGGCAGGCCTCGACTTTCTGGGCATGTTCTTTGGTCTGCTCCAGGTGTTCTTTGAGTTTGCCCGCGATATCCGGCTGACTCTCTGCGTCTTTCATATGCCGTTCCAGCACCTCGACGATCGACATTTCCATGGCGTGCGCATCGGCAAGCCAGGCGATGACTTGTTCTTTTTTATCCATAGTTGCAAGTTAAATTGCTAAGTATTCGTTCTCACTTAATCATATGGAGAATGAAGGGTGCCTGAAACGGTGGCAACTATCGCCGAGCCACGGTAGAATAGAGGGAATGCATCTCAAGCGGCTGGAAATAAGCGGATTCAAGAGCTTTGCCAAGAAGACGGAGCTTTTGTTTGAGACTTCGATTACGGGAATTGTCGGACCGAACGGTTCGGGCAAGTCCAACGTGGCAGAAGCTTTCCGCTGGGTCTTGGGCGAGCAGTCCATGAAATCCCTGCGCGGCAAGCGCGGCGAAGACCTGATCTATGCCGGTCCGGGCGGCAACCTTAATCGGGCGAGCGTAACGGTTGTTTTCGACAATGCGGCCCGGCGCTTCAATATCGATTTCGACGAAGTCGTCGTGACTCGCGAGGTTTTCCGCGATGGCTCTAATGATTACAAGATCAACGGTTCTTCCGTCCGGCTGCGGGACATCATGGAACTCCTTTCGGCGGTATCGCTAGGCCCCTCCGGGCATCACATCATCAGCCAAGGCGAAGCGGACCGTATTCTTTCGGCAAATATTTTCGAGCGCCGGACGATGATCGAAGAAGCCCTCGGCCTCAAGATCTATCAATGGAAAATCATCGAGAGCGAAAAGAAGCTCGCTAAGACCAATGACAATATCAAGCAGGTGGAGTCCTTGCAGCGCGAAATCGCGCCGCACATCAAATTCCTCAAGAAGCAGGTTGAAAAGATTCAGAAAGCCGACGAGATGCGCCGCGAGCTGAAAGGCCTTTACCGCCACTATTTCGCCGTGGAGCGGCTCTATTTAGCCGACTCCCAGGAACGGCTCGCGCGAGAACGGTCTGAGCCCGAGCGGCTTCTGGC
>DASPMN010000019.1:0-7542 GCA_035627035.1 Minisyncoccota bacterium | reverse complement strand
GAGAGCAGGCCTCCTTCGAAGTAGAAAGTGCGGGACGGCACTTCGAGTCCGAGTTCAGAGAGATAGAAAACCTTGTCGGCATCGATCTTGCCCGTGTATTCGCGCAGATCCATCACCCGAATGCGAAGGCCCTTAACCAAGTAGGCCTGCCCGCGCATATGGCTGACAATACGAGGCCAATCGTATTTAGTTTCCGAAAAGATCGTATCGTCCGGCTGGAAGGTTATGACCGTACCATTGCGCTTCGTCGGGCCGATTTTCTTGACGTTGTATTTTTTAACGCCCTTCTCGTATTCTTGGACGTAATGGCCGCCGTCTTTGTGGACTTCCGCTTTTAGCCAAGTTGAAAGCGCGTTTACCACTGAGGCGCCGACGCCATGAAGACCGCCGGAAATCTTGTAGCCGTCTCCTTCGAACTTGCCGCCGGCATGCAGCACGGTCATGACGGTCTCGAGCGCGGAGACCTTGGTCTTCTTGTGAACTTCGACTGGAATACCGCGGCCGTTGTCGACGACACGGATCGCGTCGCCCGGCAGAATAGCGACCTCTACCTCGTCCGCATGGCCGTTCATGGCCTCGTCGCGGGAGTTGTCGAATATTTCCACCATCAGATGGTTCAAGCCGTCCGGACCGGTCGAACCGATGTACATGCCCGGGCGCTTACGCACCGGCTCAAGGCCCTCTAGGACCAAGATCTCGTCGCTACCGTACTTCTGTTTTTCTTCTTTAGCCATAAAAATAAGCGCCTGATTAGGGTTTCTTAACCTTTATTTTAGCAAGATTTAGGGCAAAAAGAAAGGCCCGAGCGCAACTGCGCACGGGCCGTAAAAACCTTGGTTCAAAGAGCTGATTTACTCACAAGAACCAGATCGGTCTCCTGGTAAGGAGTCCTGCTCAGCATGAGACCTTGACCTTTTTCTAACAATTCTATCCTCAAGGGGAAAATCGTCAGGGTCGGATTCTTAACGCCGCATAAGCTAAGCTTTTGGAGAAGCCTCAGAATGAAAGATGGATAAGCAGCCAGGATGGCGAACACTGCCCACATATCAACAGGTTTCCACCCTGTTTTTTCCTCTGAAGCAAGGTCACAGTGTTCGACCGCTTTGATCGTTTCGAGCGTTACATCTTCGGCCTTGGAAGACAAATTGTCGAACACGTAAAACCCGAGAGCGTTACTTATGTTGAGGCCATGTTTTCCCGCCTCCTTAGCAGCAAGGAAAATCAAACCGGAAGGATCAACATCCCTGACCACCAGCAATTCGCTGATAATCCCTTCTTCTACTCCTCCGCACTGATATCCTACATCAGCCAAGTGGTCTTCGATGGTAATAATGGTTTCCACCGAAGATTGACTTAATTCAAGGCCAGACATTAGTTCTGCCTGGCTCAAAATCAATCCCAGATCAGCATGTTGGGAGTGGCAATCTTCTTGGGCGATCATACGATCCTCTGCAAGGTTGAAATAACTACTGTTTATATACTAGCACATATTTAAAAAAAGTCAACATCAATATTGACCTTTCGTTAATTCATAGTATTTATTCTCCTCCCCTACCTAACCTCCCACCCTCGTCCCCTTAGAGCCGCAGCGACCTTGTCCATATGCGGATTCACCTCTTCATCAGAGAGCGTCCGGTCAAAAGATTGGAATACTAGCCGATAAGCTAGGGACTTCTTCTCGATAACGCCATCGGCATTCTTTTTTTCGAAAACATCAAAGAGCGCCGGGCCATACGCCACAAGTCCCCCTGCCTGTTCTCTGATTATTTCCCCGACTTCCGAAGGGTCAACCTCCGGCGGAACGAAAAGAGCTACGTCGCGGATAATGCGAGGATACAGGGAAAATTTCTGGTAGCGGCTTTCGGTCAGGAAACGGGACAAATCAATTGCCGTCTCGTTGCCGACCTTCTCAGCCAACGGCGCCACGGCGAACTCGACGACCGACTTGGTATCGTCATAGAAACTTTCGACCGCGGCAGGCTTGCCCTTGAACGCTTCGCGGATACTTTTAAGAACCTCTTCGATCTCGCCTTGGCTCTTGTTCAGCTTCTTGGTCTTGTAACCGATGCCGATGGCGCAATGGATACGCTCCCCCGCTGCCGGAAAGACGCTGCCGATATCAAAGAGACGCACGGCCTCCTGATCGAAAACAAGGTGTCTGATATTGAAGTCGATTTTTTCTTTAAGCCTTTCCGTTAAGTCAGTCCTCAAAAACTGCTCGCCAGAGACCAGCGGGTTTTCAAGTTCGACATCGCCTTTGGTGGAAAACGTGTAGCCGTAGTGTTCGGTAAAGCCGGCGCCGACCAAAATCTCGCGCAGCTTGTTTGCCGCTAAGAACGTCTGGTTTGTCTCTTTGGCTCGTTCGCGAAGCGGCGGCTGGCTCGGAATCCGATCGTAACCGTATACGCGCCCGATTTCTTCGACGATGTTCTCCTTGATCACCAGGTCTAAGCGTTCAACCGGCGGATAGGCCGTGAACTTTCCGCTATCGCCCGTAGCGACAATTTGCAACCGCTCCAGAATAGAAACGATCTCCCGATCAGGTATGGCGATGCCGAGGATATTCTCAACATCCAGGGCGCCAAACTCGATCCGAACCGCCTCGCGCTTAGCTGGGTACACATCTACCTTGTGCCCAACGATCGCCTCCGGGTTCCACTCGGCAATCAAAGCGGTTACTTTGTCCATCGCAAAATCGGCCACGGTCTGAGACAATTCATTTTCAAATCGTTTTACCGCGTCAGTTCGCAAACCGAGCTTGGTAGCTGTTTTTCGGACTGAAGCGGGATCAAAATTGGCGGATTCGACGATTACGTTCTTCGTATCAGCATCAACTTCAGCCCGCTTGCCGCCTTTGACGCCGGCAATAGCGATCGGCCCTTCTTCGTCCGCGATGACCAGAATGGAAGGATCAAGAGCGATGTCCCTGTCATCCAAGGTAACGATCCTTTCGCCTTCGCTGGCTGAGCGGACCGTTATCTTGCCCTTGACCTTGTCCGCATCAAAAACATGCAGCGGCTGGCCGATATCGAAAAGAACGAAGTTGGTCGCATCCACGAGCGAGTTTATCGATCGCTGCCCAAGCGCAGACAGGCGCTCCCTGATCCAGGCTGGAGATTCTTGAATCGCCACGCCTTCGATTACCCGGCTGATATACCGCCGGCAAAGCTTCGGGTCAGCAATAGCGATCTCAAGCGGCCTTTGAGTGGTCGCTAGGGAAACGGTGATTACCGGCTCGCTCGGGGCTGGCAGTTTCATCACGGCAGCGATTTCTTTGGCAATGCCGAAATGAGACAAGCAGTCATGGGCCCGATCAGGCAGAACCTTGATATCGAGGACCTGATCAGAGCCACTATCTACCACTTCCTCGACTTCAAAACTGTGGGAAATGAGCGCCTGGGCGATATCGGCCGGCGCCGGCAATGGGCTTGCGAAATAAGTTTGGAGCCACTGGTAAGAGACTTTCATATTTTAGAATTGCTTTAAAAACCGCTCATCGCCCGAATAAAGCAAGCGGATATCGTCGATGCCGCGCTTCATCATCACCAAACGGTCGAGCCCGACGCCGAACGCGAAACCGCGCCATTTGGACGCATCCAGGCCGGCCGCCTGCAGGACATGGGGATGCACCATTCCCGCCCCCATCACTTCGATCCAACCGGTCCCTTTGCAGACCGGGCAACGCCCGGTTGCAAGATCTCCCTTGCCGGCGCAATTGCCGCACGACATGTCGACTTCGACGCCGGGTTCGACGAAGGGAAAATAGCTGGAGCGCAAGCGGATCTTTACCTCGTCGCCGAAGAGGCGCTTCAGGAAATATTCCAAAGTGCCCTTTAGCTGGATCATGGAGACATCGTCGCCGATCATCAGCCCTTCAAGCTGATAGAACTGAGCCTCATGAGTCGCATCGGTAGCTTCAAAGCGGAAGACCTTGCCGGGAACGATAATCCTGATCGGCGGCTGGTGAGTCTGCATGTGCCTGATCTGTACTGGCGACGTGTGAGTCCGCAAAAGCTGCCCAAGCGCGTTAGGCTTCAGCCAAAACGTATCCTGCATATCGCGGGCAGGATGGTCCTTGGGCACGTTGAGGGCGTCGAAGTTGTAAAATTCAGTCTCAACCTCTGGCCCTTCGGCCACGGAAAAGCCGAGTTCTTTGAAAATCTCCGTTACCTGCCAGATCATCTGGGACAAGGGGTGTAAATGGCCCTCTGTAGTATTTCCGCTCATCCTCTGAAGCATAACCAAAAAAAGACGCCCAGTCCATATCAAGAGCCGACAGAGGGACTTGAACCCACAACCTTCGCTTTACAAAAGCGTTGCTCTACCATTGAGCTATGTCGGCACGAGCGCACCAAACCTATGTTCGGCTAACCGAATCCTCCTTAGCCGAACGAACCTCCAAACGATACTGTTCGACTTCCTGCCTGAAAAGCGATACGGAGCCCTTTTTGGAAACCGGCCCCTTGCCCTTCATGGCATTAATGGTCCGCCCAAAACGCTTTTCCAAACGCCCTAAAAGCTGTTTGACAAGCACGAGCAGCGAACGGATGCCGGACAAGACTAGCAACGAAAGCCGTTTCAGGAGAGCGCTAGCGAACGTCGAAAAGTGGAAAGCCGCATGGTCGATTTTCGGCTGGATTACCGCCGACAAGCTCGGCCCATGCCCATACCCGGCGCGGCCCTGGCGCAAAGCGACCATCTGCCAGACGATCATGCCTACGAGCGCCGTCAAAGACGCCAGACTTGTCGATAGTAAAATGATGATTAACATAAAAGGCTTACGCCTCGGAGACGTCGAAGCGGACGAAGCGCGTGATCTCGATCCTTTCGCCGAATTTCTGGATGTTGTTCTTGACGACATCCGATACGGTCATTTCCGGATCTTTGATGAACGGCTGCCCCAAGAGCTCGGCAGTATCAGCCGGAACCATGGCCGCGATATGCATGGCGAAGTCATCAGCCATGCCGCGGAATTCAGGGTTTTTGGAAACGAAATCGGTTTCGCACTGGACTTCAACCATGACGCCCATGCTGCCGGTAGTATGGATGTAAGAGCTTACAACGCCAGCACCCAACTCCCGGTCAGACTTCTTGTCAGCAATCTCAGCGCCTTTTGCCTTCAGGGCCTCAAGCGCCTTTGCCATGTCACCACCGGCATCTTCAAGAGCCTTCTTGCACTGAGCAATCGAAACGCTGGTCTTATCCCTAAGCTCTTTGATTTGTTCAGTTGTGATCATAAGTTTGAATTAAGCTGACAAGAGAAACCTATGCAGTCGCCGTAGCTGCTGCGGCTGCAGCGGCGCTAGCTGCCATCCGGCCGCGATCATAGGCCTCAGCGATACGAGTAGCGAAGAATTTGATGCTTTCGCGATTGGCATCATTGCCGATGATCGGATACTGGACCGTGCGAATATCGCAGTCTGAGCTGCACAAAGCGATCACCGGAACTCCGGCCTTGTTGGCTTCGTAGACAGCGATAGCCTCTTCTTTAGCGTCAACCACGAAGATAGCGCCAGGAAGTTTTTCCATTGGGACCAAGCTAGCGAAGAAGCGTTCCAAATCAGAAACCTCTTTGGCGATAACCCCGCGTTCTTTCTTGGTGTAGCGGCTAGCAAGCACGCCGGCCTCATCCTGTTTCTTGAGTTCGAGCAAGCGAGTAATCCGATCGCGGATCTGCTTGAAGTTGGTGAACGTACCGCCGATCCAGCGCTCAGCAACATATGGCAGGTTGCGCTTGTCAGCAATATCGGCAACCACCTTGCGGGCTTCGCTCTTGTTTCCGACAAAAAGAACGGCCTTGCCTTCAGCGGCGATCTTTTCAACGAAAGATTCGGCAACGTTAAGAAGGTCGATCGTCTTTTCAAGGTCGATAACAGCCGTCTGATTCTTGTAACCAAAGACAAACGGACTGGTCGACGGATGACGGCGCGAGCGCGAAAAGCCGAAGTGAGCGCCAATCTTGAAGAGCTGCTCAATCAAGCCCTGTTTTTCCTGTTCATTAGTTGGGTTTTGCATACGGGGAAAGTCTACCAAAAACTGCTGAATTTGGCAAATAGAGGCCTAGAAACCGCTGCCGCGCGGGTCGCGGTAATAGTGATTAAGGAACCTGGTAACCGGCAGCCCCCCGTCCATGCTGGCAGTAACGCTCAAAGAAACATTGGCGCTCCTGGAATTACCCCGGCTGCTGGCGTACGGCGAAACGACGTCAGCGTTCTGCGGCGTGACCGCACGGTCAGGGAAATAGGTTCGGACATTCACCTGGGTTTGACCTGAACCTGGGGTAAAAGTAATAGTCTCCCGATAGATGTTAGTTCTTGGAATATTGAAGTAAACCTTCGGACCGCCAGCCGGCAAGCCGGTAGCGCTAAACGTCACAGGAGCAGAAGCCCCGGTTACCGTAATGGTACTGAAACCTGAACAATGGTCATATTGGCTGCCAGGATTATCCAAACCCGTCGGACATACGGAGCCTGGTGGCGGAGGCGGATTAGCAACGCCGATCTGTTGGGTTGAGAAGCTAAAGTTAAGAGGCGTAGGCGGCGGCGGCGTGATTCCCTCGTAATTAGCAATGACAGTTTTATCTGCCGTACCCATCGTCACAGAACAATTAGCATTAACCCCGCCAACAAGGCTCACGTTGGTGCAACCACTCCAGGACTTAAAATTAGTAGCTGAAGCGATCAAGTTATCAACCGTTCCCTTTACGCGATATTCAGGGCATTCGAAAGTCATAACGCCTGAGCCTTTTTGGCACCAACCCGCCGGCTTCCCAGGAACGTTTACCGACCCCGCCGGGGATCCGGTGATTTTAATTATCAATTTAGGAGAATTTGGACAATTTTCATCAATCAAACCATCCCGATCATCGTCGATATTATTATCGCAAATTTCCGGATTTCCACCTCCCCCACAATTTTCATCAACCTGACCGTCGCCATCATCATCAATATTATTACCGCAAACCTCAGTACCGCAACCAGGCGTTCCTGGCGTACAGCTTCCTCCGCCGATATATACCTGATCAAGGTTAAGCCAACCCACTACTAAATCGCCCCAAGCGAAGCCCTTAAGTTTTTCGCGGCCGTTTACCACTTCACGCTCTACGCCATACGCACCACCGTTAGTGGCCGTGCCGGTCAATTTAAGCCAACCATCCCAACCGCCAGTCTGGATACCCGGCTTCGGCGAAAGAAAGCGGGCCCAACCGATGACTTTGTTGCCGCTTAGCTGAGCGGTCTGATTAGGAGTTTGCGGGAAGGCGCCAGACTCGTCGAATTTAAGCCAGCCCAAATTGGCGCTCCAAGCCTCGCCAGTCAGGCGGCCATCCGGCTGCAGATATACGCCATACGCCGGAACGCTCGGCTGTGCGCCTGCAACCGTTTCGTTGTGATCGTTAGTCGAGCTGAAACTGACCCAGCCGATATTCGAGCTCCAACCGAAACCGGTCAACGGCCGCGGAGCGGACTGAGCTTCGAGACGGTCTTTGACCGGTCCCATAATAATGGCCGCAAGAGCAACAAGAGCAAAAACGCCAAGCAGTAG
>DASPMN010000018.1:0-7118 GCA_035627035.1 Minisyncoccota bacterium | reverse complement strand
GCGCCTTTGGTGGCGGAAACGATTCAGGACATGCTGGTTACAACAGATCATCAGATCGAGTGCGTTCTCGATTCTTCCGTTGGGAGCGAGGGGAAAACTCCGCGCCGGCGAAAAGTCTCGGTCAAGGGCGATAGCAAGCGCGTCTCCCAAGTGCTCATTAACTTGCTTTCTAACGCTATCAAGTATTCTCCTTATGACAAACGGGTGATCGTTACCGTCCAGAAAAAAGACAAGGAAGCGGTGGTCGGGGTCAAAGATTTCGGCATCGGCATCCCGAAGCAGAAGCAGTCGAGGATTTTTCAGCGCTACTATCGCGCTCATGATCGCGATTTGGCGTATACCGGTCTTGGCATTGGCCTCTACATTTCGTATCAGATCGTACAGCGGCACGGCGGTCGCATGTGGGTCGACAGCGAAGAAGGGAAAGGTTCGACATTTTATTTTTCATTACCCCTTAATTAATTTCTATCTATGGGCAAAGGCGCTGCCAAAACTATTTTTATCTGCGAAGACGACTCGGGCATTTTAGAAGTGATCAAGATCATCTTAGAAGCTGAAAATTACCAGATTGAAGCTTATGAAAACGGTCGCAATCTGGCGGAGGCGGTTGCCCTTAAGCAGCCTGATCTTCTTCTGCTGGATCTATGGATGCCCGAAATGAACGGTCCTGATTTCGTAAAAAAACTTAAGGATAATCCCAAGACGGCCGATGTGCCGGTGGTTCTCGTGTCGGCGGCGACCGATTTAGAGGCGATTGCCCAGTCAGCGGGCGTTCCCTTCCTGCGCAAACCTTTCCACATCGACGATCTGTTGGCAGTGGTCAAGGCCAAGGCTCGCTAGTAGGCTTGGGGATTTTTGCCACTTGTTCGCCCGGGTTGCGGATGATACAGTGCTGTTGTTATAAACCCAATAGCAGTCCTGCATGAAAACTATTTCTAAAATTATCGGACGAGAGATTCTTGATTCCCGGGGCAACCCGACGGTCGAAGTTGACGTTTGGCTCGATGACGGCAGTTTTGGCCGCGCGGCCGTACCATCGGGCGCCTCAACCGGTTCGCATGAAGCGGTTGAGCTTCGCGACGGCGGTACCCGCTACGGCGGCAAGGGCGTAAAAACAGCGGTCCTTAACGTTAATAGCGAGCTGGCCAACGCGCTTTCAGGCAAACAGTTCGATCAGCGCACCCTGGATGAGTCGATGATCGCTCTTGATGGCACCGAGAACAAAGGCCGCTTGGGCGCTAATGCTCTTTTGGGTATTTCTCTGGCTTTCGCTAAGGCGGCAGCCGCAAGCGACCGCAAGCCGCTCTATCAATATTTCGCCGACATCAGCGCGACGACTGATCTTAAGCTGCCGGTGCCGATGATGAACATTCTAAACGGCGGCAAGCATGCCGAGAATTCGACCGACTTGCAGGAGTTCATGATCATGCCGGTTGGCGCGCCATCGTTCGCCGAGGCTCTCCGCTGGGGAACGGAGGTTTTCCACGCGCTGAAGAAGCTCTTGGCTGCTCGCGGCTTGAATACCTCGGTCGGCGATGAGGGCGGCTATGCGCCAAGCTTGCCGAACAACGAAGCGGCAATTGAGATCATTCTCGAAGCGATCGGGAAAGCCGGCTACAAGGCAGGGGAGCAGATTATGATCGCCATCGATGCCGCTGCCAGCGAGCTCTATGAGAACGGCAAATATGTTTTGAAGACCGAGAACAAAGAGCTCACCAGCGCCGAAATGGTGGACTTCTATGCCGCTTGGGCCGAGAAGTATCCGATTATTTCCATCGAAGACGGTTTCGCCGAAGACGATTGGGAAGGCTGGAAGCTTATGACCGAAAAGGTCGGCAACAAGGTCCAGATCGTCGGCGACGACTTGTTCGTCACCAACCCGAAGCGCTTGGCTATGGGCATCGAGCAGAAAGCCGGCAATTCGATCCTGATCAAGCTCAACCAGATCGGTACCGTTTTGGAAACGATCGACGCCATCAAGATGGCTAAGGACGCCGGCTTTACGGCGGTCGTGTCCCATCGCTCGGGCGAGACGGAAGACGCTACGATCGCCGACTTCGTCGTCGGTCTCGGCACTGGCCAGATCAAGACCGGCTCGCTCTGCCGTTCGGAGAGAACCTGCAAGTACAACCAGCTCCTGCGGATTGAAGAAGGGTTGGGCGACAAGGCCGTATTTCCAGGACGGAAAGCGTTCAACGTCTAAACTTCATCTTTAGAAAAAGCGCCCTCTTGAGGGCGCTTTTTGCTATTGCCTAATTTAGTGAAATGTAGTACTGTTTCATCCAGATTCCTGAGGGATTCGATTTATAATTGAAATGGAGGTAGGCGTTTGTGAATATCCGCCAACCCGTGCGTTACGGCAGTGCTTACGTCTTCGGGTTCCCCTTTGTCGGCAAAACCAAATTAGCCGAAGCGATCTGCCCTGAATTAGGGTATGTCCATCTTTCCTCAGGGGAACTTCTGAGGGCTAGAAGGACTGTTGATCCTGCTTTTGACAAGCTCATGAAGGAGCAGGGTCAAGACAACGGTGCAAATGTGAATTTCGATCAAGTGCGGGAAGTTTTAGAAGCGGAGCTGAAGAGGTTGGCTTCCGAAGAGCCGGTTCTTGATCGCCGACGCTTCCTGTTTGATGGTGTTCCTCGGACGATGGCCCAGGTGGACTTGATGAAGAGATTCATTCTTCCTCTGGTCGGCATCGGTCCCGAAGAAAAACCCGGCGTTGTGTTCTTGAAACTTGCTTCCGAACTCTGTATTCAGAGAGGTCTTGGTCGTCGAGCGCAGGCTGAGGCTGAAGGAGTTCATGTTCGTTCAGACGATCGTGAAGAGGTTATCAAGGCAAGAGTCCAAAGAAGCCGGGAGTCTGTCGAGGATACTTTGAACTACCTGATCAAGAGCGAATATCCTGTTCACGTGATAGATGCCTCAAAACCGTTCGACCAGGTCTTGGCTGATGTCAAAATCGTCCTGACAAACTCCGGATCTGCCGCTCTTCAGGATCCTCGTTCTTTGGATATCAGAGATCTATGTGCGTGAAAACGCGCCTTGCAAAGCCGGCCCCTTAGGGGACCGGCTTTTCTTTTTATTCAAATGATCTAGAATGGCTGCTATGGAAAATACTAAAAAACAAGTCGCTCTCATCGTTCTCGACGGTTGGGGCTATCGGGAAGACGGAACCCATAACGCCGTCGCGCAAGCCAAGACGCCTAACTTTGATAAATACTGGCGGGACTATCCGCATGCCCTGCTTGAAGCTTCCGGCTTGGCGGTCGGTTTGCCCGAGGGGCAGATGGGCAATAGCGAGATCGGACACACGACAATCGGTGCCGGGAAAATTATCGACACGGACTTGGTCCGCATCAAGAAGGCGATCGACGTAGGCGAATATGACCGCAATCCGGCCTTCCAAGCCCTCTTCGAGCATGTAAAATTCAACAGCTCTACTCTTCATGTCCAAGGCCTCTTGGGCGAAGGCGGAGTCCATGCCCACAGCGATCATCTGTTCGCTTTCTTAAAGGCGGCTAAAAAAGCCGGGATCGAACGGGTGGCTATCCATGTCTTTGCCGATGGTCGCGATACGCCGCCGCAGTCGGCTGCTGAGTACCTGAAAGAGCTTGAGCGAGTCTTGGGCGAAGTCGGCATCGGTTTTATCGCGACCGTATCTGGCCGCTTCTACGCGATGGATCGCGACAATAACTGGGACCGTCTGGCTAAGGTTGAGCAAGCTCTCTTTGAATGCAAAGGCGCTGTTTGCCAGCTTAAAGACACGAAGCCCTCGGACTACATCGCTTCCTTGTATCAAGAAGGGAAGGTGGATGAACATTTGGAGCCGATCGTCTGTCTTGATCACGAAGGCAAGGGTTGCGCTATCGAAGACAATGACGCGGTGTTCTTTTTTAACTTCCGTCCTGACCGGGCCCGCATGCTGTCGCAGAAGATCTTGGAGCAGGCTGAAGGCAAGAATCTGTGCTTTGTGACCATGACGGAGTATCATCCGGAATTCAAATGCCTGGTTGCGTTCCCGCCGATAAGCATTGAGACCACTCTGGCCGCCGAAATTTCGAAGGCTGGACTTACGCAGGCGCATATCGCCGAAACCGAAAAGTTCCCGCATGCCACGTACTTCTTGAACGGCGGGAAGAACGAGCCTCATGATGGGGAGACCCATATCATGCTTGAGAGCCGCAAGGACGTGCCGACGCACGATCTGGCGCCAAAGATGCGAGCCGAGGGGATTGCAGACAAAGCGATCGAGCAAATTGAAGCAGGGACTAACTTTATTTTCATCAACTTCGCCAATCCCGACATGGTTGGACATACGGCCAACGTTCCGGCGATCATCGAAGCCGTCGAAGAGGTCGATATGCAGCTCGGCCGAGTCATAGAAGCATTGTCCGCTCAGGGCGGCGTTGCTTTCATTACGGCCGACCACGGAAATGCCGAAGTGAATGTTGACCCGCAAACAGGGGAAAAGCATACGGCCCATACTGTCAATCCGGTGCCGGCCATTTTGACTAGTCAGGAGCGGGAATTAGCGGACGGCACGCTGGCCGATCTTGCTCCAACGGTGCTGGCGCTCTTAGATGTTCCTCAGCCAGCCTCAATGACAGGCAAAAGCTTGTTGTCCTCTTCACAAAACAAATAGCCGTGCGGTATACTAGGTGACGGCGTGCTCTTTGAAGAAAAAATATAATGGCGTGGATCCGACGATTATTGTCTGATTCGCTGGGTTTTTTCTCCTCGGGCGGCGTTAGCTGCTCGGGGTTTTCCCGTTAGGACAAAAAGAAGGGGTGGTTTTCCTTCATGAAGACAGCCCAGCAATCTATTGACTTTTTTCCACTGCTGTGCTATAGTATACATAGTTGCATTAAGAAGGATTTGAAAGCAACTACGTCGAATTAGATTCTTAACCGTAAAAGCCGATACGCTTTTGTAGGCGGCTTTTATTTATCTTATGTTTTCTACATTGCAGGTTGGTTTTGCTTCGTTAGCGTTGGCTGCCAATTTAGGCACCGCCATGCCGCAGACGGAGATCGCTGAGCCTCCCTCTAGTTTGGACCTGACGGTCGAAGAGCTCATTATGAAAAAAAGTATTGAGCACGGTATCGACCCTAAGGTCCCCCTCTCCATCGCGTTCTGTGAAAGTACGCACCGCCAGTTCCATGACGACGGCTCTGTCGTTCGCGGCAAGGAGAACAGTAAAGACGTCGGCGTCTTCCAGATTAATGAAAAATACCATTTGGAAGACTCGAAGAAGCTTGGTTACGACATTTACACCATGGAGGGTAATATCGATTACGCTATGCACTTGCTCGAAAGCCAGGGCAAGAAGCCATGGGTTTGGTCAAAGCCTTGTTGGGATCCTAAGATCTCATAATAAAAAGCCCCGCCTCAAGCGGGGCTTTTTATTTGCATTGGCCCGACAAATAGTTATTATCCTCATATATGGCTCGCTGCGAACAATGTCTTCAGCAATTCCACCAGGCGGACGCTTGCACTTGGCAGCATGTCGAAATCGAAGGCCAGGTCTACGGCCGAGAAGGAACATACGCTTTTGGCAAGCGTTTTGAGCAAGCGGTAAACGCGGACAAAGACCGCTGCGATGATTGCGGCGTGCTTGCTGGATCGGTCCATCATTTTGGCTGTACGCTGGAGCGCTGCCCGCGTTGCGGCGAAGCTTTGGCAACCTGCGCCTGCGACGAAGTCTATCCGCGCTATGAAGAAAAAAAGCAAGCATAACAAATATGCCCAAACGATCGACGGCGAGCTGGACCTTCATGGCTTGAGCCGGGAGGCGGCCCGGCGGGAGTTGTCTGACTTTCTGGCCGAATCCCGCCAATGCGGCTTTTCTCGGGTCAGGGTGATCGTTGGAAAAGGAACGCACTCCGGCGAAGGGGGCGGCGTGCTTGGTCCGCTGGCCCGCGCTTTTCTAAACGACGCCGGCCTGCGTTACCGGGAGGCCAAGCAGAACGATGGCGGGGAAGGGGCTCTTATTGTACACTTGAAAGACTGATTTAGAAGCCTAATTCTTAAGTATGATCGCGGATATCAACATCTGGGCAATGCTGGCAGCGGCCCTTCTTAACGTTTTAATCGGGGCCTTGTGGTACTCGCCGTTTTTGTTCGGCAAGAAATGGATGCTCTGGTTGGGCGGTGCGCGGCGGGTGAATAAAGGCGGATCGGGATTGGCTTATGGCGGCGGCTTGCTCATCGCTCTCGTTATGTCCTGGACCTTGTCGTATTTCGTCGATTACGTCTATGCTCGCTCGGTCTTTTCAGGCGCAGCCCTTGGTTTCTTGGTTTGGCTCGGCTTTGTAGTGACTACTAATTTCAACGCCGTCCTCTATGAGGGCAAGCCGGCAAAAATCTATCTTCTGTACGTCGCTTATCAGTTTGTCGCCTTAACCGTCATGGGAGCTGTCTTGGCGGTTTGGCAGTAATCATTTGCTCACTATGACCTTGGCTACTCACGCAGTTATCGGCGCAACGGTTGCTAGCGCCTTCCCGGTCAGCCCGCTTTTCGGTTTTCTGGCCGGTTTTATGAGCCACTTCGTTTTGGATAGTATTCCCCACTGGGACTATCATCTAGCTTCGAGCCGAAAGGATGAGAAAAATCCTCTTAACAACGATCTAGTCATGGGTCGGGCTTTCGTTTCTGACCTCCTTAAGATCGGTTGCGATTTTGCTCTCGGCTTTGCCTTGGTCTTTGCCGCCCTCAAGTTCGGCCATTTGGAAGACTATTGGCTTTCGCTCTATGCCGGCGCCTGCGGCGGCGTCCTGCCGGACTTTCTTCAATTTGCCTACATGAAACTCCGCCGGGAGCCCCTGATCAGTCTCCAGCGCTTCCATGGATGGATCCACGCTGACTTGCGCCTAAACGACCGGCCGTTCGTCGGCATTCTGTCTCAGGTTCTGGTTATTGTCATGGGCATGGCGTTGCTGATTAATTTTTAAGAGAAGCCTATGAACGAACGTTCCGCTAAAAAACTAGGAGAAGTACTGGCCTTTGCTGAGGTCGGCTTGGATACGCTCGAGCGTGGCCAAGCGGCGCTTAAAGAAGTTTTGAGCGCTGAAACGATGGAACTTTTGAACAAAGAAAACCGTCGCCATGCGGATACTAT
>DASPMN010000017.1:0-5048 GCA_035627035.1 Minisyncoccota bacterium | reverse complement strand
GGACGACGATGAAATTTCTAGGCTTGTTTTGGGCGAAGGGCAAGAGATTAGATTTTTCACGCCGGATGAAGCCCTTGGCTTGAACTTAACTCCTAAATTAAGGGAATTTTTTGAAAAATACCGTGATGGGGTTGAAAAGATGATCAGGAAAGAAGAAGTTGAGGCGGTCGAGGTGGGTTTGTCCTTATAAAAATACAGCCGAAAGCGTTACGCTTTCGGCTGTTGTGGTGCTGGCCTCTTTTAGGCAGCGATAGGGACCGGATGCCGAGAAACTCCTTCCATGTCGAAAGACAAGAACCCCTTGGCCATCGTTATTCCATGCAGGACGCCGTTGAGGTCGGTGCTGTCGACGACAAAGATGTGCTGCCCGAAAGAAAGGTGGGCCAAATCGGCGACGTGAAGAGATAACTCGTCAACGCCTTTGGAGGTGTCGAGCTCCAGCCGAAAGCATAACTCCTGCTTAGTGAGGGCGTAGCCTTGGTTTTCAAGGCACGACAGAAGGGCTTGTCCGGCGCGGATGCAGGTTGGACTGGTTCCAACCCAGACGGTTGTGATTACCTTTTTCTGCAAGAGCTTGAATGCTTCTTCCAGAATTGAAGGGTCGACGACGCTCAGGACGGGGAAGGCGATAAATCTCAAGGTGCTACTCCTTTGTAGGAAAATATTTAATTAATATATTAACACATATATTAAAAAAAGTAAATAGTCAATGACTGTCGAGTCCGTGCTAAGCTTCATTTAATCTTTATCATCGTAGTATTACGTAAAAAGCATGAAAGTAACCAAGCTAGGCCACTGCTGCCTCCTCATCGAAGAAAACGATACCCGGATCCTGACCGATCCAGGAACGTATTCGGCCGCGCAGGACGGACTTGAAGATATCCACGTCGTCTTGATCACCCATGAACATGCCGATCATTTCCATCTCGATTCGCTTAAACGGGTTCTGGAAAAGAATCCTACGGCTCGCGTCATTACGAACAAGAGCGTCGGCAGGATTTTGGAAGCCGAGGAGATTGCTTATGAATTGCTTGAGGGCGGACAGAGCGCCATCGTGGCCGGGGTCCTGATCGAGGGTTTCGGCGAAAAGCACGCGCCGATCTACGAGTCGGTCGAGCCGGTTGATAATACGGGCTATTTCATCGCCGACTGTTTGTTCTACCCAGGCGACGCTCTCACTGATCCGAAGAAGCCAATCCGCATGTTGGCGCTGCCAATGATTGGTCCATGGATAAAGATCTCGGAAGCTATCGATTATGCCAAGCGCCTGGTGCCGAAAGCCTGCTTCCCGGTCCACGACGGGATCCTAAAAGATCCGCTCCTCGTGCACCGCCTGCCGTCGGTTGTCTTGCCTCAGTCGGATATCCAATTTGTCTCCCTGCTCGAGGGCCAATCATGCGAGTTTTAGTTCTTCACCCTATCTCCACCGCCTAGGCGTATAGTGGAGCCATAAGGTCGGCAATAATAACCGAAATAATTATAAAATCCTTATGACAACTATAATCCACAATCGCGCCAGCGACGCTATGGCCGCTCGCGAAGAACGAGAAGAAAATTGGGTCGGCAGCCTTTTGGTCGGCATCGTCTTGGTTATCCTGGCTATCCTATTCTTCGTCTACGCTTTGCCTGCCTTGCAGACTCCGGCGCCGGCAACGAATAACTCAGTCGTTCCAAGTGAAATCGATCTCAACATCGTAAATCCAGGTACCGACACTTCTGGTGCCGGGACCGGTCAGACCGACGCTAATCCGGCTCAGTAAGCCGACAATTAAAAACAGCTCCTTTGCGGGGCTGTTTTTAATTGTCCAGAAAATTTTTAACGGCCCGAGACGCTTCGGAGTAATCCTTGATCCAGACTGTGCCCGGGTCTCGCTTGAACCACGTCATTTGCCGTTTGCTGTAGCGAATGATCGCCTGCAGAAGCTGGTCCCTGCTTTCTTGGCGAGAAAGTTCGCCTTGGAGCAAGAGGCTGACGTAGCGATATTCCAAGCCAAAGGCCTCTAATCGCTCCCAGGATACGCCTTTGGCCTGCAAGCGTTCCACTTCCTCGATTAGGCCGTTTTCAAGCCTTGCATCGAGGCGTGCAGCGATTTTTTGCTGCAAGCGTTCAGTTTCGACAGCGATTCCAATTTTCAGATGCCGATACCGCGGCCGATTATCGCTTGGTTCCGGTACTGCGCCCAGTATGGTGGCAATTTCCAATGCTCTGATTAGGCGGACCGGATTGTGCCGGTCGATCGTTTCGGCTCGCCGCGGATCTAGCTTCTTAAGTCGGGTAAGCAGTTCTTCTGTTGAGAGTAGGGAAAGTTCTTTGCGTAGTTCTTGATCTGGAGTTACGGCCGGCAAACGAAGATCGTAGAGGGCGGCGTCGACATAGAAGCCGGTGCCCCCGGCGACAAAGGGAACCTTGCTTCGGCCGGCAATTCCTTCAATGGCGGCTCGGGCTAGCTTTTGATAGTCGCTAACGGTAAATATTTCTGCTGGAGAGGCAACGTCAAGAAGGTGATGAGGAATGCCTTTCATCTCTTCTGGCGTGATTTTGCCGCTGCCGATATCGAGGCCTCGATATGCCTGTCGGGAGTCCGCGGAAACTATTTCCCCGTTAAACTCGAGGGCAAGCGAAACAGCCAGGTCGCTTTTGCCTGAAGCTGTGGGGCCGATGACGGCGATGACTTTGATCTCTTTTTCCACGACTTGGTTATACCACGTCCGCAGTTTTTCTACATCCCTTTGAGGACGGCAATATCAGCGCCGATCGAATTAAGGCGCTCGGCAATTTCCTCGTAACCGCGGTTGATGGAGTATACGTTGCGGAGAATGGAAGTGCCTTCGGCCGCTAGCATGCCGATAAGGATGATCATTGCCGGGCGTAGGGCCGGAGGACAGACGAGTTGGGCGGCTTTTAGCTTGGTCGGTCCTTGGACGAAGACTCGATGCGGGTCGGCGAGCGTCAGCTGGCCGCCGAGGCGGTTGAGTTCGGTGAAATAGATGGCTCGATTTTCCCACATCCAGTCATGGATAAGGGTCGTGCCTTCGGTTTGGGTCGCGATAGGTACGAAAAATGGCAAGTTGTCGGTATTGATGCCGGGATATGGCTGGGCGCAGATTTTGTCGTGCAGGGCTTTGAGTTTGGACGGAAAGACCGTGATGTCGACCAGCTTCGTGAGTCCGTTATCCGCTAAATAAGGTTCTGATTGGCGGTATTTAAGGCCCATTTTCTCCAACTTCAAGAGTTCGAGCTTGAGAAAATCGATAGGGCAGCGGGTGACGGTCAGTTCGGAATGGGTGGCGACGGCGGCGGCGATGAACATCATGGATTCGATCGGGTCTTCGCTATTGTGATATTCGATCGGCTGATTGATATCTTTGATGCCGTGGATGGCCAGGCGGCTCGTGCCGATGCCTTCGACCTGGACGCCGAGCTTGGTCACGAAGTTCGCTATTTCCTGGACCATGTAGTTAGAAGGCGCGAAATCAATGACTGTCGTACCGGGAATGCCGGCGGCAGCGATGATGAGGTTTTCGGCGGCGGTATCGCTTGATTCGTACATCACGATTTCGGCCGGCTTAAGCTTGCCAAGCGATATCTTGTAGTGCTCGTCGGTGGTAAGAATTTTTACGCCGAATTTTTCAAGGCCGAAGCGGTGGGCGGCAATCGTGCGATTGCCCATTTTGCAGCCGCCGCTGTGGGGAATGGTAAAGCTTTTTTCATGGTGAATGAGCGCGCCGATGATCATAAGGATAGATCGGACCTTGCCGGCGGCCGCATGGTCAAGGCCGGCGAGGTTGAATTTTTTCGGCGGTTTGATCTCTAGCGTATTTTTCTCCAGCCAGCGAATTTCAACGCCGACGCTCTCGAAGATTTCGATCAAGCGGTAGACTTCCTCGATGCGCGGGATGCCGTGGAGGACGGTTTTTGAGCGGTTAAGCAGAGAGGCGGCCAAGAGCCCCATCGCTCCGTTCTTGGAACAGTTCGTCTGGATCGTGCCGGAAAGTTTTTTCCCGCCGACGATCTTGAAATCCAGGGATTCAACCAGAGAGACGATTTGGCGGTTCAGGACATTGCTAATTTTGGTCAGTTCGGCGGTGGTGAAATTCTGGCCGCCTTTTTCCATGCGGGCAACGGCGCTTTGGGAGGTATTCAGGGCCTTGGCGAAAGCGGCCTGGGTCAAGCCTTTCTGTTCGCGTAGGTTTTTGATCAGGTAACCGATTTTTTGTTGTTCGTTTAGTGATGGCATATGGATGAAAGTATATCATATATGATATACTTTCTGGAATGATGGGTTTTCAGGAATACGTTCCGCTCTCTTCTTATACGACGTTTAAGCTGGGCGGGCAGGCCCGCTATTTTTCCGAAGCTCTTACGGCTGATGACGTGGCGGCGATTGCCAGCCATGCGCCGGCTCCGCTTATGGTTCTGGGAGGCGGGTCAAACTTAATATTCCGCGATGGCTTGATTGAGCGCTGCGTTATGAAAATGGCCTTGAAGGGCTTTGATATCGTCGAAGAATCCGCCGATACGGTGGCGCTTGCCGTCGGCGCCGGCGAAGATTGGGACAGCGTTGTCGCTCGAGCGGTTGAGCGGGGCTGGTCGGGACTTGAAGCCCTCTCGGCTATTCCTGGCACTGCCGGCGCCACGCCGGTACAGAATGTGGGCGCCTACGGTCGCGAGATCGCGGATGTTTTAATAGAGGCTCGAGCCTATGATCTTTTGGAGCGCAAGCCGGTCGCTATCAGCCGGGACGACTGCCGTTTTGCTTACCGGGACAGTATTTTCAAGCAAGCCGGCAGCGGGCGTTTTGTTATTACCGCGGTCTTGCTCAAGCTCTCTAAAAACAAGCCCGCTATTCCTGCTTACCGCGATATCCATGCGTATTTTGCCGAGCGACAGAACCTTGTCCCGTCCCTTGCTGAGATTCGCCAGGCGATTATCGAAGTCCGTTCGCGGAAGTTGCCCGATCCTTCGGTAATCGCTAGCGCCGGTTCGTTTTTCAAGAATCCGATCGTAGGGAAAGAACAGGCGGAAGAATTGTTAAAGGACTTTCCCG
>DASPMN010000016.1:0-4859 GCA_035627035.1 Minisyncoccota bacterium | reverse complement strand
GATATTCAGCCATGAACGGACGATGCAATGCTTTCGCTACGTACTTGAAGGTTATGGTCCGAAGGACTTCGCTTGCCCCGCCAGGAATCCGCGCATTCTTAATTGCGATACCTTGGTCTATGCGGCCGATCCTGTTCGGGGATTGCTCGTTCCGAGGCCGAGCCTTTACCAGCCAGACTTCTTGTTGATCGGATAGATCGGCCTGGTAACTTTAAAGCCGCAGTCTCGACTGCGGCTTTTTCTTTTAATATTTCTTGATATGGAAAACTGGCATCCGGCTGCGGCCGTCAGGGTGATGCGCGGTGGTGGTTACTTTGTTGTTGTTAACCTGGAACCAGGGCCGCAAATCGCGACCCTGAGGATGGGCGCTGGTCGTGTAGATTTTGTTGTTGCGCATTTCGAACCAGGGCCGAGAAAGGGTGCCGATATGGCTCTTGGCTTCAGTGTTGTGGTGGGTGGGGTAGATAAACTTGCCAGCGACTCGGAACTGAGGCAGGCTCGCATCCGTGCCTCGGCTGTAATGGGTGCCGTAAAGGTGCATAGGCTTAGTATACAAAAAGGGCTGGTTTGAAGTAAAGTAATCGGATGCGCTTATGGAGCCTTCATCCTAAATATCTCGATACGAAAGGTCTGGTTGCTTTGTGGCGGGAAGCCTTGCTGGCAAAAAGGGTCTTGGAAGAAAAGACCAAAGGATACCGATTTCATCCGCAGCTTGAGCGTTTCCGTGCGACGGATGATCAGGTGACGGCGATCAATTCCTATCTGCTCCCGATCTGGCAAGAGGCTCAAAGAAGGGGATATCGATTTGATAAAGAAAAAATTGGCGAGATAGGCGATGTTGAGATGACTGTAACTGACGGCCAGCTTGGACATGAGCTGGTTCACTTGAGAAAAAAGCTTGTTCGTCGCGATCCGCCGCGGTTAGATCAGCTTTTGTTTAGGCGGCCTGATCCGCATCCTCTTTTCAGGATAGTAGGGGGCGGTGTTGAGCCGTGGGAACGGGTTTCCGACGATAGGGGGAAATAAAAGCCGCATATGATGCGGTTTTTTGGGTAAAAAATAAACCCGCGGCAGAGTGCGCGAGTCGTGAATGGGGGAACGGTGGGGAACGAAAGAGCGAAAAAGATCAAAGGGAAGTTGGATGGAAGGTTGGTAAAGAGTAAAGAGCGGGTAAGCGGAGCGCTAAGTAATAGGAGGGGCGGGGTGGGTGACGTCGGACGGGATGGTAAGTAAATTACTTAGAGAGCTCTGCAGAACTCTTTTTCTTTATTTTGTTTCCAAAGAACTTCAATTACAGTATATACCGGTCAAAAACCATGTCAAGGGATTTGGGAATAACTCATTCATGAAGTTGACGATCCTTTTTCTTTATTGTTCAGTTGACAAGCGAATCTCAGTTGATAAAATGTAGGCATGATGAATATATATAAATTTTTCTTGTTCCTTTTCTCTCGACGCCAGCTTGCTCTCGTCCGCGTCCGCGCCTAACTCGAAACGATCTTAAAACCCCCGGCCTGCCGGGGGTTTTATTGTACAAAAGAAAATGCCGAACGCGGGGCGTTCGGCGGAAGAACGGAGTCTTTCAGGCGGGGTGGGCCAGAGTTGGCGGGGGAGAAAAGAGAGGGAGCTGGCCGCTAGGCTTGGCTTCGAGGCCGAATTGCGCCATCTCGTCACTGTCTAGCGTGTCGCTGGCCAGAGTCTCCATATGATGGGCGAGAGTGATCTTGGCCTGATTATCCTTTGTGTCGATCATCAGGTATACGTTTTCCAGCAGGATCAAGTCCGATTCCGGATCCAGGCCTTTTAGAATATCCGAGTCGTCGACAACGGTTTTTTTCGAGTCGACGCAGATCGTCGTTCCTGAGGCTTGAGATTGGTTCCAAAATGATTCCAATCTTGCTTCGCAGTAAAAAAGAGCCGGAGAGCCGTTTACTTTGTCCTGTCTGACGTTGGAAATCGTAGCCAGGTAAATAACGCCAGGCCGGGCGCCTTGTGCCAGAAGCAGTTCGGCTAACCGGTAATGCTGACAGACGGTCTGAAGCTTTTCTGCCATGATTCTTCCTTTCGGGTACCAAGGTACGGAACTTTCAGCATGGTACTCGCTTTATCAAATTAGTCAAAGGTATATACTCAAGGCATGCAAGGGGAGATCGAACATATTTTCGATTGTCCGTACTGCGATTCGGAAGTTTCGATGCTGCTGGATCTGTCGGCCGGCAGCCAGGCCTATGTTGAGGATTGCGAAGCGTGCTGCAACCCGATCGACGTGAGCTATGGCGTTGAAGAAGGCGCGCTATCCCGCTTCGAGGCAAAGGCGGCAGACGAATCGTAGAGGGAAACATACATCCGAGCAATTCCTCGAATAGGTGTTTTGTTTGGTCTAAAAAAGACGGGCGCATGCCCGTCTTTTTAATTTTCGCTATATCTCCTTGGCGACGTAGTCGGCTGGCGCCTGAGCGAGATAGCCTTCGAGCTTTTCCCGCTTGAGCAAGCCTTCCTGAGCTCCCACGTATTGGACGACCGACATGGAGTTTATCGGTCCCCAAGCCAAGGCTTCGGGAATGGTCTTGCCGAGCGCGATGGCTGAAGTAAAAGTAGAGGAGAAAGAGTCGCCGGCGCCGGTGCGGTCGACCGGCGGTTTAGGATCCGGGTAGATCGGCATGAACCAATAGCCGTTTCCATCCGAAGCGTAGGCGCCGCGAGGGCCGTCCGAAATGACCGCTATTTTCGGCCCAAGGGAACGAATGCCGTCAAGCAGGCTCTTGATTTCGTTTTCCGTGCCCAGAATGCGCTTAGCTTCTTCGACGTTGCAGAAGAAGATTTCGGTCCGGGCGTAAATATCCTTGAGTTGCTCGGCGCCCAGTTTGATCTGGAAGGTGCCAGGCTGGAAAGCTAGCTTGATCTCCGGATGAGACTGTAGGTATTTGCCGAGTTCCTGATGAAAGGGCAAGGAATTGTCGCCGAGCGAGCTCAGGTAGATCCATGACGGCGAGCCGATATCGGGGAGCTTGTAGTCAAAGGTCTCGTGCTTGATGAGGATGGTCCGTTCGTCGCCGTACCAGAGGACATAATGGTAGTTGGTCTTCTTGCCGGGATGAGAGGCGATAAAGCGGGTATCGATGCCATCATTGGCGATGTGTTTGATGGCGTCCGCGCCTGCTTGGTCGTCGCCGACATTGGTAATGAGGGCCGCTTTGAGGCCAAGGCGGGAAGCGGAGACGGCGGCGTTCGGACTATTGCCGACAGCGTCGACAATAGTGACCGATTCGTAGGGAAGCTTATCGCCGAATTTCATGCAGATCTCGCAGTCTTCCTTATTGACCTTGCAGGTGACATGGGCTTCCTTGAGGCGGATAAAGGCGTCCGTGGTAATGTCGCCGATGGCGATGAAGTCGAATTTGGCATTCGAAGGCTGGTCGTTCTTTAAAAAGCTGAATATTCCCATAACTATGTCGTTAAATTTCTAGTTAAGGATAAGTATATAGGAAAATGGGCGGGGGAGATAATTGGTTAAGTGTCTGCTATTGACTATTATTTATATAGTATGCATAATATGCAACAACTATTATAGATCCTGGAAAACAGAGGAATTGAAAATATGGGATTGGGCAGGTCGTCGGTTCAGACGAGAGTTGTTTCGAAAACCAAGGTTCCCAAGCACGAGTTGCTGTGGGAGGGCGAACGATTCAGTCTTGTTGTTCCTTACGAATCACAGGGGGCCAGGGTGCTTTGGTCCGAATCTCTCGGCTACGAATATCTTAGGCTTCCATACTGTCCTGTTTCCGGCGGGAGTAAGGGCGGTTGCGTTAATCGTTTCCTTCACCCTGTCAAAGGTCAGAGGGTTCAAACTTATCTAGGCCGCCGAGTCACCGTTCGGGTTCAGATCTGGCGACGGACCCTTCCAGATGGTCGGCAGTTTTTGTATATCAATTACCTTCCGATTGAAGATGCTCAGCCAACTCGGGAACTTGTCGTGCTTCCAACGGCAGAACTCCCAGAGCATTTGAGGAGAGATCCGAAAAGCGAAATTCTGACCTTTCCGACCCCGGAGCCTCTTCGTGGACTGATCGTCATAAGTTCGATCGCCCGATAAGCTTCAAGCTGAGTCTTCCGTGCGCTTGGCCGATTTTCGGTCAAGCGCTTTTTCTTTTGCCTTCCGGAGCTATGCTACAATATCTTCATGCAAACACTACGGGAAATCATCCGCCAGGCGGAAGAAAAAAAGATAGCGGTCGGCCATTTTAATATTTCAAATCTTGAGGGATTGTGGGGGATTTTCCGAGCGGCTCAAAAACTCGGCGTACCGGTCATCATCGGCGTTTCCGAGGGCGAGCGCGATTTTATCGGCGTCCGACAGGCTGTTGCTTTGGTGAAAAGCATCCGTGAGGAATACCAGTATCCGATCTTTTTGAACGCTGATCATACTTACTCATTCGAACGGGTTAAAGAAGCGATTGATGCCGGCTTCGACGCGGTGATTGTCGATGGCGCCAAACTGCCGCTTGAGGAAAACATCGCTCTGGCCAAGAAGTGCGTTGAATATGCCCGTTCTGTTAATCCGGAGATTGTCATCGAGGGCGAGCTCGGGTATATCGGCCAGTCTTCAAAGGTGCTGGATGATATTCCGGAAGGCGTCGATCTATCGGCGGGCATGACCAAGCCGGAAGACGCTGAACGTTTCGTCCGCGAGACCGGCGTCGATCTGTTGGCGCCAGCGGTCGGCAACATGCACGGCATGTTGAAGGGCGGCATCGACCCGGCTTTGGATATTGAACGGATCAAGGCGGTGCGCGAAGCGGCAGGGGTTTCCCTGGTGCTTCATGGCGGATCGGGTAATAGCGAAAGCGATTTTAAGCGAG
>DASPMN010000015.1:0-5041 GCA_035627035.1 Minisyncoccota bacterium | reverse complement strand
GACGTCGCGCAAGAGGCGCTTGTGCCCGCCTCCCTTGTGACGGGTAGTGATGCGGCCGACGTTGTTGCGGCCGACGGAACGCTTAACGCCGGAAGTCAAAGCCTTAAAAGGCTTAGCGGCGGTCAGCTTGCCACGGTACGTAACGGTCGACATGTGGCGGCGTGATGGAGTTGTAGGCTTGTAGGATTTCATGGTTTTAGACGAGTTCGATCTTATCGCCAGCCTTCAAGAAGACGAAAGCCTTCCGAACGGCGCTCTGGGTTCCCACTTTGCCGCGACGGATTTTCTTCTTCGCTGGCAACGTGACGATATTGACCTTGACCGGGGTTACCTTGTACTGGGCTTTGATTGCTGCTTTGATAGAGGTCTTGGTTGCCTTTGGTTCAACCTCAAAGGTGTAAACCGGTGCCTTGCGGTCAGCAAGAATGGTCGACTTTTCAGTGATCCGAGGCTGCTTCATTACCTGAAACGGGCTATTGTGTTGGTGGCCGATGCGTGACATAGTTAGATGCTACATTATTTAGCGCGCTTGGCAATGATATCGAGGCTCTCTTGCGGCTTGGCAATGACTACGTACTTGTACGTAACCAGGTCAAGCGGATTGATATTCATCATATCCGCAACCAAAGCGCTTTCGATGTTGCGGAAACTCTTCGAGATAGTAAGATCCGCCTTTGGCACGGTCACGATCGCTCGCTTGCCTCGCTTGTAGTTGATCTTCTCAAAGCCGGCTTTAGCCAGGTTGTTCAAGATATCCTGAGCAAGCTTGGTTTTAGGCGTCGTGTCCAACGCCAAGTCATCAACAAAAACCAATTCGCCATCGCGGAACTTGGCTGAAAGCAAGGTAAAGAGAGCTTTGGTCTTCATCTTCTTATTAACCTTGCGATCGAAATTCTTTTCGTTGATTGGGCCATGAGTAACGCCACCGCCAACCCAGATCGGCGAACGGGACGAACCATGACGGGCGCGGCCGGTCCCTTTCTGGCGCCAAGGCTTCTTACCGCCACCGCGAACATCGCCGCGGTCACGAGCATGAGCGATTGGCTGGCGCTCGTTCGATCGCATAGAAGTTATGACCTGGTGAACCAAGTCAGCGTTCCAGCGCAAGCCGAAAAGAGCGTCAGAAAGCTTAATGGTACCGGCTTCTTTTCCTTCGCGGTTGTAAACCGTTGCCTCCATTCCTTTGGCGGCAGGGCGAGGGCGACTGCCTCCAGCCGCTGCGGTATCTTTAGTTTTAGTTTGAGTCGTTGGCATATCTTTGTACATCAGAACTATTTAGCAATGATTTCAAGCACCGTTCCACGGCGACCTGGAACCGCTCCGCTGACATAGAGCTGATTGTTAGCAGCGTCAATTTTTACCACCTTGAGCTTAATGACAGTAACCCGCTCCCCGCCCATACGGCCGGCCATGCGGACACCTTTGAGAACGCGCTGATTAGCAGTAGCGCCAATTGAACCCGGTTCGCGCTCTGAGTGCTTCTGACCGTGCGAACGGCGTCCGCCAGCGAAACCATGGCGCTTAACAACGCCTTGAAAGCCCTTGCCCTTGCTAATGCCGCTCACCTGCACGGTGTCGCCCTCAGCAAAAGTTGAAACATCGATAGTGCCCCCGACTTCAAGCGGTTCATTGCTCTTGAATTCACGGATAACCGCGAAAGAATCTTCATTCTTGCCGGCTTTGGCCAAATGGCCCCGGAGAGCCTTTGAAGCGTTCTTGGCTTTGCGAGAACCGAAGCCGACCTGAACGGCAGCATAACGGTCTTTTTCTTCGCTCCTGACTTGCGTCACGGTCAAAGGACCAGCGTTGATCACGGTCACTGGCGTGACCCGACCCTGCTCGTCGAAGACCTGCGTCATCTGCTGTTTTGTTCCAAGAATGAATTTCATAAGAGTAAGTGATTCCGAACGTTTCTATTTCTAGCGTATTTTTTTGGTTTTGTCTACTTTTTCCAGCGTAAGTCCCGACCTGGGTCGGGACTTACTGTGCTCTGCGGCCTTCCCCTTGTCTATCTAGAGCATCTTAACGTCAATATTGACGCCGGATGGAAGATTAAGATTGGTTAGGCTCTCAACAATCTTGGCTGACGGATTAAGGATATCGACAAGGCGCTTGTGAACCCTCATTTCGAACTGCTCACGCGAGTTCTTGTCGATAAAGCTCGAACGATTAACGGTATACTTCTTAATTTCTGTCGGCAATGGAATAGGACCCTGGATGGTGCCGTCATAGCGGAGCGCCGTGTCGACGATCTGTTTTACGCTGGCATCGAGAATCTTGTTCTCATAAGCCGAAACGCGAATGCGAAGTTTAGACAAGGCCCCGTTAGGGTCTTTGGCTTTGCTTGCAGCTCGCTTGGTTTTGACGGTTTCAGCTTCCATGGTTTTTCCTTGATAAGTAATTAGGCAATGATCTTCGTAACAACACCGGCACCAACGGTCTTACCGCCTTCACGGATAGCGAAGCGCTGGTTCTCTTCAAGAGCAACCGGAGCGACTAGCTTAACCTTGAACTTGGCAGTATCGCCTGGCATAACCATCTTAACGTCTTCAGCGAGAGTAACCTCGCCAGTAACGTCGGTGGTGCGGATGTAGAACTGAGGCTTGTAGCCAGAGAAGAATGGCGTGTGGCGACCACCTTCTTCCTTGGTCAAAATATACACCTCCGATTCAAAATCAGTGTGAGGAGTAACAGAACCTGGCTTAGCCAAAACCTGACCGCGAGTAATGTCGTCCTTCTTCAAGCCGCGCAAGAGAATACCAGCATTGTCGCCAGCCATACCCTGATCAAGCTGCTTGTTGAACATTTCGATACCGGTAACAGTCGTCTTGGCGGTGTCCTTAAGGCCAATGATTTCGATTTCTTCGCCAACCTTGACCGTACCGCGTTCAATACGACCAGTAACTACCGTACCGCGACCTTCGATTGAGAAGATGTCTTCAACCGGCATAAGGAACGGCTTGTCAGTTTCGCGAACCGGGTCAGGAATGAAATCATCCAAAGCCTTGGCAAGATCAATAATCTTGGCTGCCCACTGGTCATTAGCATCCTTGGCTTCAAGCGCCTTGAGGGAAGAGCCGCGGATAACCGGGACAGCGGCACCGTCGTAATTGTACTTGGTCAAAAGTTCACGAACTTCTTCCTCAACGAGGTCAATAAGGTCATTATCATCAACCATGTCACACTTGTTCAAATAGACGATGATTTTAGGCACGCCAACCTGGCGAGCCAAGAGGATATGTTCACGAGTCTGCGGCATAACACCGTCAGTAGCGGCAACAACGATGATTGCACCGTCCATCTGGGCGGCACCAGTAATCATGTTCTTGATGTAGTCTGCGTGTCCCGGAGCGTCGATGTGAGCATAGTGACGCTTCGGAGTCTCGTATTCTGAGTGGTGAAGCGCGATTGTGATTCCGCGGGCTTTTTCTTCAGGAGCATTGTCGATGCTGTCAACAGCCTCAACGCGGCCGCCGAAGCCCTGATCCTTTGCTAAAGTTCCCAAGACGTGCAAAATTGCCGCCGTGGTCGTAGTCTTACCGTGGTCAACGTGGCCGATAGTACCGACGTTTACGTGCGGCTTCGACCGGTCAAAAGTTCCTGCCATAGCTTATGTATGATTAAATTAATACTTAGTAAAGGATTTTCACCAAAAAAACACGCAGATTGCGTAGCTTTATCCTATCAGGTCTGGCAAATTAGTCAAATTATCAGGCCTAAATAGCAGCTAGTTCTTCCCCTAGCGAGGCTATTTCTTGCTCAGCCTGCCTATCTACAATCTTCAAGGTCCGGTCAGCACGGTCAGCCAGAACCCGCACTTCCTCTAATAAACCGTCTAGCCGCGCCAAAGATGCGCCGCTTTCTGCCTTTAGGATAGCCTCCTGGCGTTTGAGTTCGGCCAAGATCCCATCAACTTTTTCCATAGGTAGGTTATCGTTTTCCATTTTTAAGAATTAGACTCCTGGCCAACAATCCGCTTGAAATATTCCAAAGTATCGCCAAGCTGGTCGCGCTGACGCTCGTCAATGCGCTTAGCGGGAGCAACGGAGGCTGCCATCTGAGCGTCAAAATACTCCTCTAAAGCACGATAGAACTCTTCCGGCTTTATTTCCAGGTCCTTTTTAACTTTCATCCCCTCAAAGAACGCCTCATCAAGACGATACCCGGCTTCGGCTCCATTATACCGATTCCAGAGCTCAACATAGTCGAGCCAGGTTTTCGGAGCACCCTCAGACCGCGTTTCAACGCTTTCAGATCCTCTGCCCTCACCCTCAGCTTTCCCAGCACCTTCAATCTTTTGGCGCATACCTAAAATATCAGCCCCCAATTCTTCTGGATCAACTGGCTCTTTGTACTTTTCAGCCTGGTTTTTAAGTTCTTTATAGCTATCCCACCGAGACTGCCATGGTTCGGTTCGAGCCTTGAGTTGAGAGAGGGTCTTTTGTCGGACAACCGTCGTTTTTTCGATCTTTTTCAATTCCCGAGAACATTCTTTCAAGCTCTCTTCGGCCACCTTGATTCGGCTGTTAATTTCTGCCCGCTTGCCATAAGGAAGAACCCTCTTCTGCTCGCGTAAGCCCTGCAGGGTTTCTGCGGTGATATTTCTATTCTTTCTATACGCTTCGACGGTGGCCCTTAGATGGCCTAATTCCCTTTCGCCGCTCTCAAGCTTTTCACGAAGCGGCCGAAGATTGACTTCAATTGTTTGTTGCATGTGGTCAGCAATCTGCTCAAGACGCTCAATGTATGGAGCCTTGCGACTTTCCCACTTGCTCACCTTGTTCTGCTCGCGGCCGATCTTTTTGGTAAGAGAATTAACTTTGCTGCGCTGCCAGGCTCGGGCAAAAAAACGCCATTTCGGCAGATCGCCGAGCTTCTTCTCCGCCTCCTTAAGCTTCCCTCGGTATTCACTAATTTTTTTCAAGTGACCGGAAGCCCCAAGCTCCATGACGCCGATCAAGACCTTGTTCCAGCTTTCGCCGGCCAAGGCTGCCGCCTTGGGCCCGAACCAATAGCTTAGAGCCCGGCCAAAATTGCCGGA
>DASPMN010000014.1:0-4479 GCA_035627035.1 Minisyncoccota bacterium | reverse complement strand
TCGGGTATGACGCGTTCGATGATGAACTGGCCGTTTTCGATGACGGCCTTTTTAATGACGATACGCAACGGCCGCCCGTTCTTTTCGATAAAGAAAAATGTCCCAGGCCAAGGGCTGTACGCTCGGATCTTCCGATCGTTCTGAACCGGGTCGGCATTGATATCGATCAAGCCGTCTTGCTTGGCGACCTTGCGGGTCATGACGGCCTTGCCGTGATCCTGTTCGACCGCTTGAAGTTTGCCGTTCAGCCAATCGGGAAGCGCATAGGCCATGAGGGAAGCTCCTTTGGCGGCGAGCAGGTCCCGTAATTCTTCGTAGCTAGGGTTTGCTATTGGTACCTTTTCCTGGGCGATAATCGGCCCATGGTCGATTTGGTCGTCCATCAGCATCAAGGTTACGCCGGTTTCGAGATCGCCGTTTAGGATCGCGGTTTGCAAAGGCGAAGACCCGCGATAAAGCGGGAGAAGCGAGGGATGGATATTGAGCGACCCTTTGGCCGGCAGGGACAGGACGGAAGCGGGGATGATCTTTCCGTAAGAGGCGAGAGCGAAAAAGTCCCATTTCTTGCTGGCAAGTTCGACGGGAATGGCCTTTAGAGACGCTGGTTGGATGGTCGGAATCGCCTGCTGCAGAGCCCAAGTTTTTACGGGCGATGCGACGAGGGTCAGTTTGCGTCCTTGGGGAGTGTCCGGGGCGGTGACGATCAGGCCCGGGGTGAGTCCTAGGCGTTGAAGTTCGGACAAAACGCCGACGGCAAACTCATCGGTGCCGAAAAAAGCCCACGCGGTCTTATTCATTGTCTTCAGGCTTTATCTCTTCCAGGTCCGTAGCCTTGTCGATGAAAAGGGTGCCGTCGAGATGGTCGGTTTCGTGCTGGAAAATCTGCGCCAGAAGTCCTGAGCCGCTCATGGTGAATTTTTCGCCCTTCTCGTCGTAAGCTTCGACGGTCGCTTTTTCCGAGCGTTTGATCTTGCCATAGATCCAGCGGACAGAGAGGCAGCCTTCATCCAAGACGGCCTTCTTGGTAGACAGCTTGAGGAAGACGGGGTTGATAAAAACCTTGTCCGGATATTTCTTTCCGTCCTTTTTGCGCATTTCAAACACTTTGCCGCTAACGACGAATATCCGCAGCGGAACGCCGATTTGCGGGGCGGCGATAGCTACGCCGTCGGAACAGGCCGCCAATGAGCTGCTCATATCTTTCAATATATCCTGGATCTCCTTGGTGGAAATGGCGTCCAGAGACACTTCGCTGGCTCGCTGGCGCAAGACAGGGTCTCCGTTTTGGACAATGGTTTTTTTGGTCATTACAGTATGGTTTCTGGGTTGACATCAATACTAAAAGAAGGCGGGAGAGATTTCAAGGCGGCAAGCAGGTCTGGGCTTGGCCACCGTCCGGCTTCAAGACGGACCAGGGCATGCATTCGGTACTCATTTTTGATCTGGCTGGTGAAGGCCGGATAGACCAAGGGCTCGTATGCCGCCAGGGTCTGTTCAAGCTTTTTCATTTCCACCAATACGTCTGCCTTTGGTCCGGTTCGGCTGATTTTTATCATCACGCCGTAGGGCGGGTAGGAAAATTCTTTGCGTTCTTCTAAGTCCTGGCGGTAGAAGTCATGCAGGTTGCCTTTGAGGACCTGGTCAAAAATCGCTTGTTCCGGATGCCGGGTTTGGATCAGGAACTTTTTTGTTGCCCGTTCGCGGCAGCGAACCAGGAGATTAAAGACTTTCTCGTTGATACCGAAGTCGGGAATGGTAAAAAGGCCATCGACGCTCGCTACGGCAACCGTACCGATTTTTTGATGCAAATAGTGCAAGGCCATTTCGGTCCCTACCAATACGCTTCCCGGCTGGCTAAGGAAGCTGTTTACGGTTTCTTTGGCTTTTTTGGCGGTGGTAACGGTGTCGCTGTCGAGCTGGTAGGCCGCGACCGTGGGGAAGCCTTCGCGTAGCTCTGCGATAACTCGGTCTATGCCTATGCCGAGCAATGATAGGCGCCAGCTGCCGCAACGAGGGCAGGAATCTTCGATCGTTTGCTTTTCGCCGCACTTGTGGCAGACAAAAAGGTTTCCTTCGCCGTCCGCCGTCCGCTTGTGGACAGTTAAGGGGCTATGGCAGTGCGAACACGTTACGATCGCTTCGCAGTCGCTGCAGACCGTCAGTGGGGCGAGGCCGCGGCGATTGACGAGGATGAAAGCTTGGTCGCCCTGCAAGAGAGACTCCTCAAGATCGCTAAGCAGTTCTTCGCTTAACGCTCGGAATGCTCGCTTCGGTTTGTCGCCGCTGCCGCTGTGGATGAGTTTTTGTTGGGCGGTGGATACGAGGCGGTATTTGGCTGTTGAGGCGGGAAGAAAAAGGCGTTCATCAAGAGCGTGGATCGTTTCTGTCCGCAGGGCGGTGTCGCCAAAGATGGTCTTGGCTTGCAATAGGCGGCCGTAGCGGGCGGCGAACTCTCGGATATCAATGAACGGCCGCTGCCGTCCTTTGTAGGCTGTCGAGCTCTCTCGGTCAATGATAACGGTTTTTATGTCCGGCCGAGGGATCGACAGAAAGCCAGGGGTGATCACTAACAAGATCGGCCGGTCTGCTGCCAGGGCTTGCCGCCAAGCGGCGAGCTGGTTTTTCTTGGATAGGCTGCCGTGGAGGACGATCGTGTGGTCGGCGATTCCTTTGCCGAGCTCTGGCACGGCCGCCTCTATTTCCGGCACGGTCGGCAGGCAGAAGAGGACGGATTGTTTTTTAGCGAAAGCTTCCCTGATCAAGCTTCGATAGAAGGCTAGCCTTTCGGTTTCCGGCTGCTGAAGGGCGAAGATATCCGGTTTTAGGTTTGAGCTCTCTGCCAGGGCCTCCGTTTCGGTTTGGTCGGTTTCAACTGCGTCTAGCACGCTCTGCGGCGTAAGGGCTTTGACGATCTGGCCGACAGGGGCGACATGATAGTCGGCCATTTCTTGCGCGGCTCGGATAAACTCGGGGCTGAAGAAACGCTTGCTGGCGACGCTCTTGATCTTTTTCAGCTGGTAGCTTGAAGAGCGCAGGGATGATTTGAGAGCGGTCACGTCTTGGCAGTCAATGACCAAGCCGGGCACGATGCGGTTTCCTAGGGGGATATGGACCAGAGCCCCGGGAGCGAGAGCTTGGCTGCTGAAATAGGAAAGAAGATCTTTGCCTGGGCCTTTGTGAATAGGGATGACGCTGATGATCTTCATTGTTTCGATCCTATCATTATCGAGCGATTCGCGCATTATCCGCGAGGGTCGCAGCGGACAGCGAAGCTTTAATTGTCTGTAGGCTGGTATTGTTTTACAATACAGGAGAGACATGAAAAAACGCTTCGTCGGATCTTCTTATCATTACAAGCGGGGGGCGGTTTCTTTCCCGCCTCCTTTGTCGGGCCTGCTGGTGGCTCTGGCGCTTTTCAGCTTGTCCTTCGCCGCGCCGGCTATTCCCGAGGCCGCTTCTGCCGCTTTGGCCAAAGCGGCGTCTTGGCCGAGGTTTTCAACCGTAGGAACAGGGGCTCTGCGGGCGGTGACGGCAATGTCGCCCATGGCGACCGTTGTTCGAGTCTCGGCCGAGGCGGCTGTTGAAGATATCGAAACATTTGCCGCCGCCGGCCTCGCTTCCGCTCGGCAGGCGCAAGGAGATATGCAGGCCGCGATGGCGCTTGGGATTGATCGTAATCGGCAAGCTGTCGCGGTCCTGGCAGGCGCTTTCAAGGCCAATAGCGTGGAACTTGCCGCTACGGCTCATGATTCGTCCCTGGTTGCCGCCGCCGGTTTGGCCGCTGCGCCGCAGGCTGCTGTTGACGGCGTGGCAGCCGTCGTGACTTCGACGGCCGAAACTGTTTCTGAGCCTGCTTTGGTTTGGTGGGAGCGGGTCGCTCTTTCATTGCGGGTTTGGTCGGACGGCTTGATCAGCGGGTGGCAAAACTTTGGCGGAATGATCGGCGACTATCAAAACATTATTGCCGGCAACTGGCGCAAGTTTTTAAGCGGGGAAGAAGATAAAATTCAGGCGCCTCTGGCGGAAAAAAGTTCGGCTGCCGGTTTGTCTGAGCTTGAAGGCGCCAAGGAGCAAATCCGACAAGAAGTCGAGGCTTCCATTCGGCAGGATCTAGAAAAAGCTTTGCGATCAATTGGAACGGCGCAGGGCGGTACTACCGCAGGCCATGCCGCTGGAGGTCCGGGACAGATGCTCGCGGTTTTCCCGTCGACAGGGAGCACGACGTTGGACGCCGGCGTGACTTCTCAGGTTAAGAATTCTTTCTCCGACGAGATCTCCGTCCAATTCGACGAGACTGGCCGCTCGGGGGTGATTACGCCCGTTTTCCGTTCAGCGCCAGGGAGCAATTATCTATTTATTTTAACGCCTGTTCGTAAATAAGAATGAAAAAGACTCTTCTTTTCTTGCTGTGTTTTCTCAGCCTGGAAGCCTCGGCGGCAACCTTGGCAGATATCCCGCGGCAGGCGGCGGTTCCTGATT
>DASPMN010000013.1:0-3114 GCA_035627035.1 Minisyncoccota bacterium | reverse complement strand
ATCCGGAAATCGAAAACTGCCTAAGCAAGAACGGCCAGTACCGTCTTTCGGCAACAGATGTGACCGAAACGGCGAAGATGAAAGCGGGCGAGTGGTTCGGCGGGCGGACCGGCTTGGAAAGGGTAGATTTGTCAACCGAGTCCTAGGAAGTTAGATATTCACCTTTTCTCTAATCTGTCCGTGATAAGGTACAATACAGGTTATAACTATTTTAAACATATGATCATCATCCATGACATTTTCGTTTGCAAACCAGGGAAGGCTTCGAAGCTGGCCGGACTCTTTAAGGAGGTGATGGCCGGAAACAGCGAGCTGGTCAATATCATGACCGACATGACCGGCCAGTATAATCGGGTGATCATGGTCAGCCAGTTCGAGAATCTCGCCGCTTACGAAAAGAGCTGGGAGAAGTACATGGAGGACAACGAAGAAACGAAAAAGATGAACGAGAAAATGGCCGATTACCATGATATGTTCTTGACCGGCTCGCGGGAGATTTACCGCGTGTGGTAAGAACGCCTAATTAAATTTTTGTATATCTATGTCCTATCCTGAATTCGTGCAAGAGCTTATCGGTCGCTTCGGGGAGGAGCGAGGAACATTGATGGCCCTGCGGGCCGAGGTGGGTTTCCTGCGGCGATATTTGGAAGAGCACGGCTCGCCGGAGTTCGTACCGCAACAAGAAGCGATGATCGAGGACTTCTTGGCCCGCCATCCTAAAGTTTAACATGGGCTTTAAAGATCTGGCTGTTCTTGGAAAGGATCGCCCCCTGATTCGTTGCAAGCAATTGGAAAACTCCCCGATCGGGGAGTTTTCCTTTAATCATGGATGAAACCGCCGGCTTGCAGCTGCCAGAGTTTCTGGTAATTGACCTATCGTAAAAAATATTGTACTACATGAATACGCATGGCTTCGCTCCCGTACTACAAGCAAGCGACAGATTACACCTGCGGTCCGGCCTGCCTCCGGATGCTTTTGGCGTACCATGGCATCAATCTAGAAGAGTCTGAGATCGCCGAGCGGGCCGGGACAACGCCGGAAGGAACCAAGCTAGAAGGCATTATCAAACTGCTGGCTGATCTTGGCTTGTCGGCTAAGGCAAAAACCGAAGCTACGATCGACGACGTAGTTTCCTGTCTCGATAATGGTATTCCGGTCATGGTGAACTATATCGAACCGACCGACGAAGAGGGGCATTATGCCATCATCCACGGCTATACGGAGACCGAGTTCATTCTCCATGATCCGTGGAACGGGGAAAACTTTACGCTGGGCCGCTCGGAATTCGAAAACCGCTGGTACGATCATCAGAGTGGCGAACTGGTATCACGCTGGCTGCTGGTCGTAAAACCGCAGGATCTGCCGGAGATTCCTGCGGTTAAGTAGCCAGAGTTTCCTTCTTGCTTTGGCACTTCGGGCAACGGCAGCCTTTGGGCTTGATGTGGGCGTTCCAATGTTCTTTGCCGTAATCGTACGATATTTCTTCGCCGGCCTTGATGGTTCGGCGGGCCATAATGAATATTCGCCGCTTGTATATTTCCGGTTCGGCATTGGGCCGGCAGGAATGGTTGATGTAGCGGGCCAGATTGCTGCGGGCGACGCCGTCGATGGTGATCTTGGAATTCACCTCGAACAAATACTGGCTGCGGGAGGTGTACTGTTCTTCGTCGGAAATGACGCGGCCGACATATTCGATGATGCAGGCGCCTTTCGGAATGCCTTCTAGGGCGAAAAGGCCTAAGCCGGCGCTTGAGCGCTTGGCTTTTACTTCGTATTTTCCCGGTTCGTATTTAGATTTGCTCATTGACGTAGATATACTACCTCAAACTTTGTTAGCCGCAAAGTTTGAGGCTTCATCCGCTATTTATATCCCTAAGGCAGAGTGATAGTATGAAGCTAATATTACTCAGAAGTTAATCTTGTTGTTATGAAAAAAGGACTTATCGCGCTCGGTATCTTCGCTGTTTTTGTCGGCATCTACTGGTTCAGTACCTACAATCGCCTGATTACGCTCAATGAACAGATCGACAATCAGTGGGCCCAGGTGGAAGCCCAGTATCAGCGCCGTTTCGATCTGATTCCTAATCTGGTCAATTCGGTAAAGGGGATCATGCGGCAGGAACAGGAAGTCTTCGCCGCCATTGCCGATGCGCGGACCCGTTACAGCGGCGCTGCGACGCCGGAAGACCGGGCGGCGGCCGCTAATCAGGTGGAATCGGCTCTGGGGCGTCTGCTGGTGATCACCGAGAACTATCCTCAGCTGCAGTCTTCTCAGACGGTCCAGACGCTGATGGCGCAGCTGGAAGGAACCGAAAACCGCATCAGCGTTGAAAGGAGCCGCTACAATGACGGCGTTGGCGCCTACAACATGACGGTTAAGCGCTTTCCTGGTTCTTTGATTGCGTCTTTGTCCGGTTTCGAGGCCCGAACTTATTTCGAAGCGGCAGAAACCGCTGAGGAGGCTCCGGCTGTTAACTTCTAGTTATGCTGAGGCGAAGCGCCGTTCTGCTTCTGGCGACAGCATTCCTGATTCCGGCACTAGTGGCGGCATATATTAGTCCCGGAGAGCCGACCGGTTACGTTAGCGATTTTGCCGGCATCTTGAAGGCCGAAGACCGGGCTTCAATGGAAGCGAAGCTTGAGAGTTTTGAAGCCTCGACCGGCAATGAGATCGCGGTCGTGACCGTCACAAGCTTAGGAGGCGATACGATCGAGAATTACGCGGTGGAGCTTTTTGAAGAGTGGGGAATCGGCAAAGAGCGGGAGGATAACGGCGTCCTGATGCTGGTTGCGCTCGAGGAACGGGAAATGCGCATTGAAGTCGGCTATGGACTGGAAGGGGCGCTGACCGATGCTCAGAGCTATTGGATCATCAACAATGAGCTTAAGCCGGCTTTCCAGCGGGGCGACTATGCCGCTGGAATTAATGCCGGCGTCGACAAGGTAATAGCTGCGACGCAAGGTGAGATCATTGCCGAAGATTCGCCCGAGCCTCAGGCCTTTAATTTTAATTTCCTCATCTTCGGCTTCGTCGCTTTCCAATGGCTCTTGGCTATTCTGGCTCGCTCTAAGTCGTGGTGGGCTGGCGGCGTATTCGGCGCTTTAGGCGGCTG
>DASPMN010000012.1:0-6910 GCA_035627035.1 Minisyncoccota bacterium | reverse complement strand
CGCTACTCCAAGAAACACAAGCGCACGACCTTTGGGTACGGCGCTTTTCTTTTGCGACTTAATTACGTTATGCGTCCTCCTAAACTGGGTAATACTAATTAAAAAGGAATTGTATTCTGTTTTTTGCCTAAACTCAGCATTGCATGCTAGAGTGCTTTAATGGCAAAAATAACTATTTTCGGTATGGCTGGCACCGGAACCAGCACGGCCGGTCGTCTGCTCTCGACCGCACTTGAGTATCCCTTTGTCTCTTCCGGCATGCTTTTCCGTCAGATGGCTACCGACCTTGGCTTGTCGCTTCACGAATTCCAGAAGGTTTGCAACGAAGATCCTAAATACGATATCGAGCTTGATCGGCGGATCGAGGCCTATGGCAAGGAGCATGCTAATTGCGTGGTGGAAAGCCGTTTGGCTTGGCATTTCATTCCTGATTCGATCAAGATCAAGCTCGTGTGCGACTTCGACGAGCGAGTCCGCCGCGTCGCCATGCGAGACGCCGTTGATTTTGAGAAAGCCAAGAAAGAAACAATTTTCCGGGAAGATTCTATTTTGAGCAACTACGCGGAGCTCTACAAGATCGAAAAACTGGCTCCGGACGAGATTTTTGATCTGATTATTGATACTACCGACAACAATCCTGATACGACGTTGAATATGACGCTGGAGTTCTTGAAAGAGAAGATCTAGGGTTATTTCGCGCTTGAAGCGCCATGAGGTATTATTAACCTATGACGCCTCGGGTTCTTATGTACGGCTGGGAATTTCCCCCGCATAACAGCGGCGGACTTGGTACCGCTTGCTTAGGACTGACTCGAGCTTTGGCTAATCGCGGGGTTGACGTGACGTTTGTCCTGCCTAAGGAGCTCTCGATAGGAGCGCCTTTCTTGAAAGTAGCCTACGCCGACGTTAAGGCCGATCTTCTGGCCGTTCCGTCTGCTTTGTATCCCTATGCTACCGCCGAAGGCTATGCCCAAACGGCGGATTCTTCAGGCCTCTATGGCGCGACTTTGATTGACGAAGTCCGCCGTTACGGCCAAGCGGCTGGCGCGATCGCTCGGAGCGAGCCTCATGACGTAATCCATGCGCATGACTGGCTGTCCTTTCCGGCCGGCATGGCTGCTCGAGCGGTTTCCGGCCGGCCGCTGGTCGCCCATGTCCATGCTACTGAGTTTGATCGGACCGGGGGACGAGGGGTCAATGAGGAAGTGTACGCGATCGAGCGTGAAGGCATGGAGGCCGCAGATCGGATCGTGGCGGTCAGCGGGCGTACTAAAGAGATGATCGGCTATCACTACGGCATTAGCGAATCGAAGATCGAGGCGATCCATAACGGCATCGATGCGGAAGGGGCTGATCAGGGCTTGCCCGAGCGGATTCACGCCCTTAAGCTGGCGGGTTTCAAATTCGTCTTGTTCGTCGGACGCATCACCCTTCAGAAGGGTCCTGACTATTTCATCCGGCTAGCGAAGGAGATAATCGAACGGGAGCCGAAAACGTACTGTATCGTCGCCGGTTCAGGCGACATGCAGGGCCAGATCATGCAGCAAGCGGCGACCTACGGCATTTTCGACCGCGTGCTGTTCTCCGGTTTTGCTCGCGGCGCTGAATTAGCGGCGCTTTATCGCTGGGCTGACGTCTATGTATTGCCTTCGGTATCGGAGCCCTTTGGCATCACTCCTTTGGAGGCGGCTTTGCATGGAACCCCCGTTGTCGTTTCGAAGCAGTCCGGCGTGGCAGAGGTTCTGGAGCATAGCATCAAGGTCGATTTCTGGGATGTCGAGCTGATGGCTGAAGAGGTTGTGAGGATTTTAAGAAACGAAGAGGATCGCGATGCGCTCATAAAAGGGGCGCGCGAGGATCTGAAATCGCTAACCTGGGACAAGGCTGCCGGCAGATGCCTCGACCTCTACCGGTCGCTCTTACGGCCTGTTACACTGTAGCCATGCCAGCGGTCTGTTTTTATTTTCAAGTTCATCAGCCCTATCGCTTGAAGCAATACCGGGTCTTCGATATCGGAGCCGACGGGGAATATTTCAACGACAATTCGGAAACGAAGCGCAATAACCGGGCGATTTTCCGCAAGGTCGCTAACAGCTGCTATCTGCCGGCTAACGCCGTTTTGCTGCAACTGCTGCATGAGCATCCGGAATTCAAAGTCTCCTTTTCTTTTTCCGGGGTATTTCTTGATCAGGCCCAAGAATTCGGCCCTGACGTGCTGGAATCTTTTCAGAAACTTGTCGCTACTGGCCAGGTAGAAGTCTTGGGCGAGACCTACCATCATTCATTGGCGGCGCTCTATTCGCCTCAGGAATTTTTCGAACAGGCAGATCTTCACCGGCGGAAGATCAAAGAGCTGTTTGGTTACCGACCCCGGGTTTTCCGCAATACCGAGCTTATTTACAGCAATGCCATCGCTCGGCAGGTGGCTGATCTTGGCTATGCGGGCCTATTAACCGAAGGAGCCGATCATGTCTTGGGTTGGCAGAGCCCGAACTATATTTATCAGCCAGCCGGACAGCCGAACTTGGGCCTTCTTTTGAAAAACTACCGTTTGTCTGACGATATCGCGTTCCGCTTTTCTTCCCGAGACTGGAGCCAGTGGCCGCTGGAGGCGCCGAAGTTCGCTTCGTGGATTCATGCGATCGACGGCGCCGGAGATCTGGTGAACCTTTTTATGGACTACGAAACGTTCGGCGAGCATCAATGGGCGGATACTGGTATTTTTGATTTTCTCCGCGCTTTGCCGGCAGAAATCCTGAAGCATCCGGACGCGGTTTTCGTAACGCCAAGAGAAGCCCTTAAGCGATTTCCGATCCGCGGCGAGCTTGACGTCGCAGAGCCGATATCTTGGGCCGACATTGAGCGGGATTTGTCGGCTTGGCGCGGTAATGATATGCAGCGGGATTCGTTGCGGGCTTTGTACGAGCTGGAGCGCGACGTGAAGGCGACCGGGGACTCTGGCTTGATTGAAACCTGGCGCCGGCTGCAAACATCGGATCATTTTTATTACATGTGCACCAAATGGTGGCAAGACGGCGACGTCCACAAGTATTTCAGCCCGCATGATTCGCCTTATGATGCCGCTACCTCTTTCATCAATGCCTTGAATGATTTAAAATTAAGGACAATGCAGAAATTAGCTCCTCACATCAAGTATGCCTAGGGCTCTTTCTCTCGGCAACGGAACGGTTCTGGCGAATCTCGACCAGCGAGGCTTCCTTGGCGACTTGTATTACCCCTATGTCGGCCACGAAAACCATATCGGCGGAGACTTCGCGCACAAGGTCGGCGTTTTTGCCGACGGCCGTTTGTCGTGGCTTTCTGACGGCGACTGGCGGGTTAAGGTAACGATGGCGGAAGATTCGCTGGTCGGTACGGTAGAAGCCGAAAATGACAGTCTCAGAGTCAAACTGGTCTTTACCGATGCCTGCTACAATGAAAAGAATATCTTCCTGCGCAAGGTAGTCATCAAAAATTTAGCGGAAAACGAGCGGCCGCTGAAAATTTTCTTCACGCATCAATTCGAATTGGCCGAATCGCACACGGCCCATACGGCTTATTACGATACGGAAGCCAAGGCCGTTGTTCACTACCGCAACCATCGGGCCTTTTTGGCGAACGCCCAGCTGGAAGGCCGGCCTTTCGACGATTGGAGCATGGGGGTTTTCAAATCCGAAGGCAAGGAGGGGACTTATCGGGACGCGGAGGACGGCGAGCTCGCCAAGAACCCGATCGAACATGGCCAGGCTGATTCCGGCATAGGTTTGTCGGCGGTCTATCGTCCGGCCGAAGAAAAACATCTCGCTTACTGGCTCGCCATCGGGGAATCGGTCGAAGAAGTGCGGGAGCTGAATGATTACGTTCTGCAAAAGGGCTTGTCCCATTTGGTAGAAACGACAGCGAACTATTGGAAGGCTTGGACGCGGCGCTATGATTTCAAGTTCGAAGGGCTGGCGCCTGAGGTCGTCAGGCTGTTCCGCCAGTCCGTCTTATATATCCGAGCCCACACGGACAAAGGCGGCGGCGTTATCGCCTCGGGCGATTCGACGATGCTGCAGAAAGGCAAGGACACCTATGCCTATGTCTGGCCGCGCGACGGGGCCTTTGCGAGTCTTGCGTTGACCGGCGCGGGCGACTTCACTGTCGCCAGACGCTTCTTTGAATTCTGTGATCGGACCATCGGCAAAGAAGGCTATTTTTTTCATAAGTACAGTCCGGACGGAGCTTTGGGCAGTTCGTGGCATTCATGGTTGGGCGAGGGGAAGCCGCAATTGCCGATCCAGGAAGACGAAACAGCTATTGTGCTCTACTCCTTGAGGCATTATTACGAGCACTCTAAAGATCTTGAGTTTATCGAAAGCGTCTATAATACCCTTATCAAGCCAGCGGCTGACTTCCTGGTTCTTTTTCGCGATGAGGCGACCGGCCTGCCGAACGAAAGTTTTGATTTATGGGAAGAGAAATACGGCGTACATACCTATACCGTGGCTTCTGCTTATGGCGCCCTGATGGCGGCAGCGGACTTTGCCGGCATGCTGGGCAAAGTCAAGAACGAGCATTTGTATCGTACGGCGGCAGAAGAGGTCAAAAAAGCGTTGTTTACGTACCTCTATGACGAGGCGACCGGCCTTTTCCGCAAATCGGTCGCTTTGGTCGACGGGGAAATCATCCCGGATGATACGGTGGATATGTCGAGCGTCTATGGCGTTTTCTTATTCAAAGTCTTGCCGCCTGAAGACAAGCGCTTGCGGGTGGCAATGGAAAAGTCGGTGGTCCAGTGCGCTTCGCGGAACATGACGGGCGGTATCGGCCGTTATGCCGGAGATCCTTTCTATCGGGGGCGGGAAGAGGGCAATTGCAATCCGTGGTTTGTGACTACGCTGTGGTTTGCCCAGTACACGATCGCCCATGCTTCCAACCAGGCCGATCTTCGAAGCGCTATCGATTGGCTGTCATGGGCCGCCCGTTACGCTTCATCAGCCGGAGCGCTTTCCGAGCAGCTCAACGCGGTCACGGGAGAGCCTCTGAGCGCCGGGCCGCTCGTTTGGAGCCATGCTGAATACGTTCGTACGGTCATTATGTATCTCGACAAGCTGGAGGTTTTCGGGGTCTGTTTTGACGCTAATCCGGTGTACTAGATTTTAAAGTTGAAGTGTGGCATAAATAGGATCAGAAGTTTATTTCCCGCTCGGAGGGTCTTATGACCGTCAAACTCCTGCTCTGGATTGTGGTTGTGTACCTTATTGTCGCTACGTGCGTCTTTGCGTGGAACAAGCGCAATCAAGACCCATTTTATTGCGACGCCCCAACTAATCCTACATGCGATCGGTTGGCCCGTCTGTTCGCAGCCCCGCTTTATTTCATTCTGAGCGTCTGCTCAAGGCTGTAAATGCATTTCGTCGTGCTTTTGTATAATTTTGTTTGAACCGCCGCTTGTCGGTGGTTTTTTCTTTGCTCCTCTGATATATTTCACCCATATGTTTAGCTTCAAAATCGAGAAAAAGATCGATGGCGCCCTGGGCCGCGCTGGCGTCATTTCCACCCCGCACGGGGACATCCAGACCCCGGCTTTTATTGTGGTAGGAACAAAAGCGACCGTAAAAGCTTTGACGCCCGAACAGATCAGCGAGCTTGGTGCTCAAGCTGTTTTGGCAAATACCTATCATTTATATCTCCAGCCAGGAGACGAAATCGTCGCCAAAGCCGGCGGCTTCCCGGCGTTCATGAATTGGCAGGGGCCAACCTTTACGGACTCGGGTGGGTTCCAGGCGTTTTCTTTGGGCGCAGCACTTGGTCATGGAATCAGTAAGCTATCCAAGGGCGACGAGGCCGTCGAAACCCGCGGCGAATCCGAACATGTCGAGCATCTGCGGGCCAAAATTGACGATGAAGGCGTGACCTTCAAATCGGTCATCGACGGCAGCACGCATCACTTTACGCCGGAGCGCTCGATGCAGATCCAGCATAATTTGGCGGCGGATATCATCTTCGCTTTCGATGAGTGCACCTCGCCGACGGCGTCATATGACTACCAGAAAGTTGCCATGAATAGGACGCATGCGTGGGCCGAAAGGAGTCTTGCGGAACACAAGCGCTTGGGTGGGGAACAGGCGCTCTTCGGTATCGTCCAAGGCGGCCGCTACCGGGATCTGCGCGAAGAAAGCGCCCGAGCGATCGGCGCCATGGACTTTCCAGGTTTCGGTATCGGCGGTTCCTTTGACGAGCAAGACCTGGGAACGGCGGTGGCCTGGGTCAATACCATCCTGCCGGAAGGGAGGCCGCGCCATCTGTTGGGTATCGGCGAGCCGGAGGATTTCTTTACCGGCATTGAAAACGGCGTCGATACGTTCGACTGCGTCGCACCGAGCCGCATGGCCCGCAACGGCTCGCTTCAGACCAAGCGGGGACGGATCAACGTTTTGAACAGCGGCTATCGCGAGGATTTTTCCCCGATCGAAGAGGGTTGCCGCTGCTATACGTGCCGCAACTATTCCAAGGCATACTTGGCCCATCTTTTCCGGGCCAAGGAAATGCTGGCAGGCACCCTGGCGACGATCCATAATCTCTATTTCTCGGTCAATTTGGTCAAGGAAATCCGCCAATCCATCGTCGACGGCCGGTTTGCCGAATTCAAGGAAGAGTTTCTTGCGCATTTTAACTCTAAGGCAGAGGCTCAAGCCTAAGGTTCATTGACTTTTTATTAAAAGTATTGTAAGGTTGCGTCTGGAGCTGATTCGTCAGCGCCGATCTTTGATAGGGCAGGAAAGGATCTTGTCAATGCGTTACGTACGCGCCGCTTTCGTGGGGGCAATAATGTGCTCTCTTTCACTTGTAGTTGAGGCTCGGCCCGCGGTCGAATCGAGGCCATTCGTCCCATGCACCTATGAGGTGCACATCATTTATTACGGGA
>DASPMN010000011.1:0-3424 GCA_035627035.1 Minisyncoccota bacterium | reverse complement strand
CCTCTTTAGCCAGGTTCTCCAGCGCAACAAGGTTCAAACCGTATGCCTCATTATGCCGGTCAGGAATATAGATATCGACAGCTTCGTGGCCGATCCGTTTAAAGAAAGAATACAGAACCGCCGTCCCTGGGACGCCGTCGGCATCATAGTCGCCGAAAATAACAATCTTTTCGCCAGCAGCAATAGCTGCCTTAATACGCTCAACCGCCTCTTTCATGCCAAGCATGGAAAAGGGGTCATGGAGATCGCGTTCGTAATCGGGGTTAAGAAATCGTTCGGCGGCTTCTGCGGTTTCAATGCCGCGATTCAAGAGCAACGTGGCTAACAATTCCGGATAACCGAGAAGTTTCGCGGCTTCAACCGAAGGTTCTGGTTTAATGGTCCACGTATTCATAATTTCACTATTCTAGCATATACTAGCGGCATGAAGACTGATCAGGATTGCATTTTTTGCAGAATAATTGCCAAAGAAATCCCGGCCAACATCGTTTTTGAGGATGATCGGTTCTTGGCTTTTTTGGATATTCAGCCCGTAAACGGCGGCCATACTCTTCTTCTGCCCAAAGACCACTACCGCAACCTTCTCGAAATGCCGCCGGAACTTCTGCCGCCCCTTGGACTCCGCCTAAAAACCGTCGGTCAGGCGGTCAAAGCCGCCACCAACGCTCAAGGGCTCAACATTATCGCCAACAATGAGCCGGCGGCCGGTCAGGTCGTCTTCCATACTCATATTCACCTCATTCCCCGCTTTGACGGCGACGGCTTCGAACATTGGAAAGGAAAAACCCTGTCGGAAGAAGAAACCCTTCAGCTCCGAAAAAAAATTGCCGCTACGCTTTCAAGCTAATCCAAAAACCGCAGCTCTCAGGCTGCGGTTTTTGGATTAGCGGCGCTTAGGTTGTTTGACGAGAGCGTCGATGCCCGGCAGCGTGCCGGCAGACAAGAAATCCAGCATCGCGCCGCCGCCGGTCGAGACAAAATCAAATTCTTTTAAAATATCTAAGCGCGAGATCGCCGCGATAGTATCGCCGCCGCCGATTACCGAATGGGCCTTGCTTTTAGCAATCGCCTTAGCGGCTTCCAGCGTACCGCGATCATATCCTTTTTCGAAATTGCCAAGCGGACCGTTCCAAAGGACGAATTTCGCCTCTGCGATTTCTTCTCGCATCTGCTGGATAAAATCAGGGCCGGCGTCAAAAATGACGTCGTCTTTTGCCAAGGAATCAGGAGTTTTAACATAGTAACCGTTGGTATTTTCAATCACCACGTCAAAAGGCAAAGCCAGCTTGGCGCTCTTCAAAAACGGCTCGATGCCGGCAACCTTGGTATCCACCAGCGATTTGCCGAGCGACCAGCCTTTCTTCTTGAAGAAGCCGTGCGCCAAAGCGCCAACAACGAATATTCGGTCCGCTGATTTAAAGAATCGCTTCAGAAGCGGTAATTTTGTCGAAAATTTAGCTCCGCCAATGATTACCACGAAGGGATGTTTGGGCTCAAAGGCCCGAGAGAGTTCTCGCACCTCTTCCTGAAGAAGCATTCCCGCAAAAGCCGGCAGAAGCTTCGGCAAGCCGACGATCGAAGCATGCTTCCGGTGAGAAGCCGAAAAGGCGTCATTAACATACAAGTCACCATGACTTGCCAGCTCCTTGGCAAAGGTTGGCGAGTTCTTTTCTTCCCCTTTGTGCTGGCGGAGATTTTCCAAAACGACAATCTCCCCGTCAGGAAGGCAGCTAACGTTAAGGTCAGCCAGGCGTTCGACGAAGCCTGCGCCGCACTTGCGGCGCAGATAGTCAGCGGCCGGCTTTAGGCTCTCGCTCCCATCCCCCAAGTGACTGATCGCCAAAACCTTCGCCCCCTGTTTGCGCAGAAATTCAAGCGTTGGCACAGAACGGTCAATCCGATATGTTTCAGTCACCTGCCCGTCCTCTATCGGCACATTAAGATCAAGCCGGACGATCACCCGCTTGCCGGAAAGCTGTTTTTTGCTTAGGCGTTCGACGCCCGGAAGGACGAGAGGCTTCATGCTGCGCGGGAAGTTAATTCGGCAATGGCCAAAAAGTTCTTCGCCTTAAGCGATTCCCGCCCTACCAGCAGGCCGTCAGCTTTGCCGTCGACCAAGAAACTCTCGGCATTTTTAACGGAAACGGAACCGCCGTAGAGAATCGGCGTTTTTGCCGCCGAAGCTCCCTTGAGCTTCGAAAGTGTCTGGCGGATATATATCGCATTATGCAAAAATCCTTCCGGCGTATCAGCGCTTGTTGCCTGAGCGCCGATGGCCCAGACGGGCTCATAAGCGATAGCAATCTTGTTCATCTGAGTCTTGGAAATATCAGCCAAGCAGGACTCTAACTGGCTCCGCAAAACGACCAAATAGTCCCCCTGTTCGTCCCGGACGGTCTCGCCAACACATAGAATGATCCTCAAGCCAGCCTTGAGCGCGGCTTTAATCTTCAGATTAATCAGATCATCGGCCTCGCCTTTGGCCCGACGCTCAGAGTGGCCCAGTATCACCGCCTGAACCCCTACTGATTTCAATGCCAGAGGCGAAGAAGAACCAGTAAAAGCGCCTTGGGTTTCTTCAGCCGAATCCTGAGCTCCCAGAATAACCGACTTGCCCGGGCCAGTTAAAGCAGCTAGGTAAGGAGCTGGCGGACAGATCACTATTTCAGCCATTCTAATTCTAGGCGCGCCTTTTTTGATGTCCGTATAAAGCCTTTTTGCCTCCGCAAGAGAAGTCGGATTCATCTTCCAGTTGCCGATGATGATTTTTTTAGCCATAAGGCCATTATATTGCATCCGCCCGGCAACGGAAAGTTACTCGATTTCAAACCAATCCCCGATATTCCATGTTCCACCCGGACCGGAAGAAAAGATAAGGTTAGCCATACCGGTTTCGTAGCTAATTGTGGCGTTGTTATCTAAAATTATCTGATACGCCGTAATTTGATTAAGATTGGCATTGTTATCAAGATAAATCAAACCATGGCCAGCATAGAGGAAATAGTCGCCAGAGGCGTTGTTGCTCATATTGATAGCTCGCACACTGCCACCGAGCTCGGCGCTATTGTTTTGGGAGACAAGAGCAATATAGGAACCGGCGCCGACCCCTTGAAACTTGGCATTATTGTCGATCAAAATACGACTGCTGGAACTTTGGTTGGTTGGCTTGTGGGCAATAATAGCCATGCTTCTGCCGCTTTGCGACCCGGCAACTTTAAAAGTCGCATTATTATTGACTTGAAAATCTCCCTGGACCCAAACCGGACCAACCAGCGTGATTTCCGGATTGCCGCTAATCAAAAGGTTGCACGTATATTTACGCGGCCCAAGAGTTGTATTGCTGCTTATCGTATGAGTGCCGGTACAGTTTGTCACCCCGCCGGCTTCAGCCTGAGCCTCCCACAGCGCAACGGTTTCGTCAGAA
>DASPMN010000010.1:0-2685 GCA_035627035.1 Minisyncoccota bacterium | reverse complement strand
CGCCGATACCGCCGTCATTACCCTCTCCCGCGTTATGGCGCCGCTTTCTTACGTGCTGGCGCCGCTGGCTTGTTCCTTCCTTCTGCTGTTCGTTTCCTTCAACGTCCTATTCGTTCTCTTGGGCGCCATCGTGCTTTTAGGCCTTTGGCCGGCGCTCCAGCTTGAAGACACGCTCTAGCTTTTAGCGCTTTACAAGCGAGCGCAGCGAACAATATTCGCAGTCCTTTTCCTGGCAGCCGCCTTCCCAGAACGCCAGAGCGGCTATCTCCTCGGCGCTCTTTTTGATCGTTTCAATCAATTCCGCCACCTCGCTATCGGCAATCTCAAAGAATTCCCGTCGATAATTCCCCTTGTCGTCCGGCTCGACGAAATCGATTTCGCCGCCAGACATTCGGTACCGGCCGTTATCAAACAAGTCCAAAAGCAGGCGGTAAAATACCAGCTGGCGCTTGATATCGCCCTTTGAAGACTTGGTCGTACCCTCAATCTCGCCGCGCGTCTTCGGCTTGCCGGTTTTGTAGTCTACGACATTGACCGTACCGTCAGGCAAAAGCTCAACCTTGTCGAGTTTGCCGGTCAGGCGAATGCCAGGCGCCAGTTCGACATAGGGTACGGAAAATTCCAACAGCACGTCGCGCTTCCAAGCGGCGCGATAGGCATCGAAATAGCCCGAGAGAGCGGCTTGGCCGCGCGCCAAATTCTCCGAGAGGCCAGGCTCCGGCAGAGGCTGCTCGTTCAAACGATGGGCAAAACGCTCAAGCAGAAATTCTTTCCCCGGCTCCTCTTTCTTAAAGCGCGCGAAAAAATCTTGCAGGGCGCCATGCATAGCGGTGCCATACATTTGATGGCGAGCCGGCGCCTGCGGAATGCGGATCAAATTTACGTAGAAATATTTCCAAGGACAGGCGAGATAGTTGTTCAAAGCCGATACCGACAAGCCCTGCCTCTCAAAGAGCGATTTTATATACTCCTGATTCTTGATGGAGATGCTTACCGGCGCGCTTGGCGCGAAAACGAAGCCTGGCTGGCTGGCCAGCTCTTCTTCGTAGAGCCCGGCCGGCACCCACTCGACATGTTCAGCCGCCAACTCCTGCAGGAACTGGCTCGGCAACCGTTCGCGGCCGTCGCTGCCGGAACGGGCAAAGGTAATCGTTACCGATTTCCTGGCCCGAGTCAGGGCGACATAGAAGAGCCTGCGTTCATCGTCGTTAGGGTCAACGGCCTGAGGCCGGGCGCTGCCGCCAGCTGAGAGCGAGTAGATCGAGGCCGGCAACGGCAAGTAGTCTGATCGGCGCTTGTTGCCCCAATGGCCGTCATAGGCGCCGGCAATGTAGACATGGTCGAACTCGAGCCCCTTGGACCGATGGGCGGTCATGAGCCGGACCCGCTTGATCGGCATTTCGCCGGCTTGGCGCTTCAAAAGAATGTTGTGTTCGGCCAAGAGGTCCAGGTACTCAAAGAATTCCTTCAGGCCGCAGTCAACCTGCTTGCGCACCAGGGACTTGACCTCATCGAAAAGCGAGGTCAGCTTGTTCATCTTTTCGATACCGTCTGGGCGGTTCAAGATGTAGGCCAAAAAGCCGCTTTCGCGCACGACCCGCTCGAAGAATTCAGGCAAAGACATATTGCGGCAAGCGATGGCGTACTTGGCAATCTGCTCGTAAAAGGCCGCGATTTCGCTTTCCGTCTCCAACCCGAGCGTCCTGAGCATTGGCCGGTCCTTAATGAGGGCAAAAATTGCGATTTTGTTGTCGTAGCAATGACGGGAAAGCTTCCAGATATCCAGGGGGTCAATGCCAAGAAAATCAATATGCATCGCCTCGATGAATTTGCCCTGGTCGCCGAACTGATTGATCGCCCGCAGAAGAAGCACCAGCTTCCTGATATCGTCGTCAGAGAGAATATCCTGGTCCGATTCGACCGCATACGGCACGCCGAACTTTTCCAGCATCGGAATGACTTTGAAAGCGTCGCGGTTCTCGCGGTACAAAAGCGCAATTTCATCGGCGGGCGTACCGGCTTCAAGCCTGGCTTTTATATCCTTGGCCAGGAAATAGCTTTCGGCATCGGGCGTCGAGAACGACCTGATGCCGACCTTGGCGCTCTCATGCGGCGCGTTGGCCCTAAGCGTCTTTGGGCCGGCGATCAAGCTATGAGCCGAGTCGAGTATCGCCTGCGTCGATCGATAGTTGTCCTCCAGGACGATAAAGACGGCATTCGGATAGAGTTGTTTGAAATAGAGGAAGTTCTCAAGCGACGCCCCTTGGAAACGATAAATGGCCTGCTTGTCGTCGCCGACGACGAAGATGTTGGGGTTCTCGTGAAAGCCGACCAGAAGTTCGAGGATCTTATTCTGGGCATTATTAGTATCCTGATGCTCGTCGACAAGAAAGTAGAGATACTCTTCCTGCAAAGACAAGAGCAGGTCGTCGTTGTCTCGGAGCGCCCTTAAGACTTCGATAATCATGTCGCTAAAGTCGTAAGCGCGATTCTCGGCAAGCTTGGCTTGGTAGGCCTCATAGATCGCCAAAAGATCCTGCCGCTTCCTGATGCGCCGTTCTTCCTCTTTGTACGCTGATTTCATCTTCCCCTTGTGAGCGCCCTTCTCATGATAAAGATCATCGATCTTGGCAAAGTCGGCAAGTTCTCGTTCGATCACGCGAGCGAAGGCTTCCGGATCATAAC
>DASPMN010000009.1:0-2583 GCA_035627035.1 Minisyncoccota bacterium | reverse complement strand
CAAGCAAAATCTCAGCCTCCCGCTCAAGGTCGTTGAAGCTCGTATCAGCTTCCCGTTGAATCAAGCTCTGATCTGCGTGGTCAGGCAAACCATCAGCGCCAAGATCGTCCGCGCGTTGACCAATCCGGCCCAACGCAGCCGCCTGGCCGATACCCAGCTCTGATCCTAACTCTTGGTGGCGCTGCTCAGTGCGCATATTATCCCTCCTGAGCTAAAGTGGCACTTCAAAGAACTATAGTAAATATTATACTATAGTTGAGTTAACTTGTAAATAGTTGTGGACATGGTCCGAAAATATCGGAACCGGCTGGAAAGCTGGGTCTTACATTCTTTCATTCAATAGAATTTAACGACAAAAGCGAGTGCATTACCGCAACTCGCTCTTCTGTCATTTAGATAAAATTACGCCCTACAACTCAACCGACCCCAAGATCCGCTCGAACAAAGCCTTTGCCTCTGAATCATCGGCCGGAGCAGAAAACGAAATCGTTATCCACCTCCCCTCGTTGACGGTGTGCAGGTCGAAAAGCTGGCCCGACTTGAAATCGCCCAACTTGTGGCGCAATGCCGGCTGGCCGTTCCAGGTGACGGTCTCTTCTTCTTGAACGATATGGCCCTCGCTGCCGAGCTTGTAAAAAGCCTGGAGTTCTTCGAAGTTCTTCACGTTCGAAGGCTTCTGGACCCAGACGTTGAATTCATAACCGCTCTGGACAGTGCCATTCGGCGGAAATTCCCGGTCGTCGGCAACGAAAACGAAATCGGGCGAATTGGCCGCGATCGTCGTTTCCGCGTCGATTCCAGGAATTTTGGTTTCCTTGATATTCCAGCCGGACGGAACTTTGAAACTTATTCCCGTCGCCTCGTTCGCGTATGCCTCGGAAGAATTTTCCCCGCGCATTGCGAATACGGCAGCGGCCGCCAAGGCGACAGCCAAGACGCTGATAACGATCGTTTTTTTATTTCGCATCATTGATTGAAGCCGAAGCCGTTCCCTGGATAATAGCCGTCCGGGTCCGCCGGTGTTTGATGAATTCGATGATTCCCGGCAAGACGGAAACGAAGATGATAATCAAAATGATCGGCAAGAGATAGCGATCGACGCCAGGAATGAAGCTGCCGAGGAAATAGCCGAGCAGCGTCAAGCCGATGGACCAGAGGGCCCCGCCGACGATGTTGTACGTCAGGAAGGTCCGATAATGCATCGTGCCGACGCCGGCCAGGATCGGCGCAAACGTGCGGACGACCGGCATGAAGCGCGCCAGGATGATGGCCCGGCCGCCGTGCTTCTCGTAAAAAGACTGGGCCTTCTGCAAATGGTCCTTATGGAAGAACCACGAATCTTCTCGGGAAAAAATCTTCGGTCCGACCCGGCGGCCGAAAGCGTAACCGACGCTGTCGCCCAGGACCGCCGCGATGAAACAGCCTATCGTTAAAGGAATAATCGGCAGGATGCCCTGAGAAGCCAGGAAACCGGCCGTAAACAGCAGAGAATCGCCTGGCAGCATGAAACCGATCAAAAGGCCGGATTCCGCAAAAACGATTCCCCAGACGCCGATCAAGCCGAGCGTCTGGATCAAAAACATCGGATCAAGTATATGAAGCATAGCCATAACATAGCACAGCTTTATGAAAAATCGAGTAATACTGCTGTGCTTAATCTAATTTCCATCTTCATGATGCCACAATGGGCGCATTAAAAGGTCGATTTTTAAAGACAAGCAACCCACCCAATGGAAATCCTGCGCCGCCCTCAGATCTTTGAGCGCCAAATAGTGAAGTTTGCCGCCACCGGCATTATCAATACCGGCGTCGACTGGAGCGTCTACTTTTTCCTGACGCGGTTCACGGCCATCTTCGGCGGCTTTCTGGTCGGAGCCAAGGCCATATCGTTCATCGCCGCCAGCATGGTAGCCTTTCTGCTTCATCGATTCTGGACCTTCGAACAAAGAGGAACCGTCACCGGCGGGGAAATCGCGAAGTTCTACGCCACGACGATTGCCGGCATCGTTATAAACGCCGGCGCGCTGCACTTCCTGTTGCCGTTCGTCGGCAGCGATCTCATCGCCCTGGCGCTAGCAACCGGACTAACGATGGTTTGGAACTTCGTTTTCCTCAAATTCTGGGTCTATACCGCCCCCGGCGCCGCGCAAGCAGCCTAACGGCGCAATTATTATTAACCACACCAATCCCATGCACCTATCTGTCATTATCCCCGCCTACAACGAGTCAGAGCGTATCGGCAAGACCCTCGAATCGGTCAACGATTACTTGTCCCGCCAGCCTTACGACTACGAAGTGATCGTCGTCAACGACGGCTCGACCGACAACACCGCCGAGGTCGTAAAAAGCTACCAAGGCATGATGCCCTACCTGACTCTTCTTAATAACAAGAACAACAGCGGCAAAGGCGGCGTCGTCCGCCAGGGCATGATGCTCGCTCACGGCGAATACCGCCTCTTCATGGACGCTGATAACTCGACGACAATTGACCACATCGAAAAAATGCTCCCCTATCTCGACCAAGGCTACGACATTGCGGTCAGTTCACGTCGAATTAAAGGCGCCGAGCTCACGCTTGACCAA
>DASPMN010000008.1:0-2024 GCA_035627035.1 Minisyncoccota bacterium | reverse complement strand
CCGGCTTTGGCTCATGGCTTAGGCGGCGGCAACTTCCTGATTAAGCTGCCGCGAGGGGCTAAGGTCTTTGCTCGGGAGGCTGTTATTGAGGCTTCATCAACGGCTGCTATGATGGGTCGGGTCGGGGACATTGCCGCTGATCCGAGCGATCCGTTCCAAGAGGTGCGGTTCCGCTCTCCATTCAACGTTTTTACTATCAGGTGGGTTGAAATATATGGGTCTTAAAATTTTTACGCTTGCGGCCTTGGCTTTCAGCGCGCTTTTCCTTCCGTGGTGGGTAACGTTCGGCATCGTGATCGCCGGTCTTGTCGCTTTTCCTTTTTTTTATCTGATTATCCCTTGCGTCATGCTGTACGACCTTGCTTATGGCGTTGCCAGCTTTTATCCGACGCCCTTTTTCTCAACATTGACGGTCTTGGCGGCTTTTGTCATCGTCGAAACGGTCCGTCACGCCGTGATCTTCTATCGTTAACATCATGGGTTTTTTTAGACGCAACAAATTTCGGCAGTCGCTTGATCCTGATGAGATTTTTCTGGATGCCAGCAACCTGCCGTCATTCGACAATCAGCAGTTCGAAGGGCGAATCGAGAAGCCGATCAGCAAATGGTCGATCTATATGCTCGGAGCGCTCTTTGCTTTGGTGGGATTAGTTTTCGCCTGGCAGACCGGCATGCTGCAGATCGCTCGGGGCGCAGCTTTCGCCGAGCGGAGCGAGAACAATCACTTGCGCTATACGCCGATCTTTTCCCAGCGCGGCGTGGTTTATGACCGTAACAATGTCGAGCTGGCTTGGAATGATCCGCAAGGGGGCCGGACATATATCCAAAAGCCGGGCTTCGCCCACCTGCTTGGCTACTTGGGCTATCCGACTAAGGAACAGGTAGAAAAAGAACCGAACCGTTACAGTCCGAAAGAGCTGGTAGGCAAAGACGGCGTCGAAGAGGCATACGAAAACCTGCTTGCCGGTCAGAAAGGCATTAGGATCGAGGAGATCGATGTTTCTGGCGAGGTGACATCAAACTACCTCATGCGCGAACCTGAGGATGGCAAAAGCCTCCGCTTGTCGATCGATGCCAGAATCCAGGAAAAACTCTACGGCTTGATCGAGAGCTTGGCTGCGGACCGGGGCTTCGGCGGCGGCGCGGCTACTTTGATGGACGTGCAGAGCGGCGAAGTTTTAGCGCTGGTCAGTTTCCCTGAATATGACTCGAATGTCATGACGAAGCGTACGGACGGGGAGAGGATGAGCTCTTTTTTCAACGATTCCCGGCGGCCGTTTTTGAACCGGGCGGTCAGCGGCCTCTATACGCCAGGTTCGATCTTCAAGCCGATCATGGCCCTGGCGGCGCTAGAGGAGGGGGTTATATCGCCGGAGAAGAAGATTTTAAGCACAGGCTCTATTTCGATTATTAATCCTTACGACAAGACGCAGAAAACGGTTTTCAAAGACTGGAAGGCGCACGGTTGGACCGATATGCGCGAAGCTCTGGCCGTATCTTCCGACGTGTATTTTTACGAGATCGGCGGCGGTTATCCGGGTCAGGTCGGCATCGGTATCAAGAAGATCGACGAGTATTCAAAAATTTTCGGCTTGAGCAAGAAAACCGGCATAGATATCTTGGGTGAAGCGACGGGGGTCATTCCGACGCCCGAGTGGAAAGAAGAAAACTTCGATGGCGAACCGTGGCGCATCGGCAACACGTACCACACCTCGATCGGTCAGTACGGTTTTCAGGTTACGCCGGTGCAGATGGTGCGAGCGACGGCCGTGTTCGCCAACAAAGGACACTTGCTCAAACCGACACTGCTCGCCGCCGACAAGTCGCTGGTAAAAAGAGAGAAGCTGGATTTCAAGCCGCAACATATTCAAGTCGTTAAAGAGGGAATGCGCTTGGCGGTAACCCAAGGGACGGCGAAAGGCTTGAGCATGGAAGACGTTTCAGTCGCCGCTAAGACCGGTACGGCCGAACTTGGCGCCAAGAAGCAGTTCGTTAATTCTTGGGTGGTCGGTTTTTTTCCGTAT
>DASPMN010000007.1:0-7093 GCA_035627035.1 Minisyncoccota bacterium | reverse complement strand
CGCGTTGCCGAAGGTGCCGTCAAGACGAGTGCCGCCTTGGCGTATGTCAATCAAGCCAGCTATTTGAAACAAGCCGTACGCTCCCTGAACGACGCCGACCGCCAACAAGAGAGACAGAAAACGATTCCACAACTTTTCCGTCTTTACCATCGAGACAAGAACGATGAAATAAGCAGCCAGGTGAAGGAGCGTGACATACCCTTCCATCCGTTCAAAATTCGACCAGAAACTGCGGCCGGGATTGGCTCCTAACACATCCGCCAGGCCGATCACAGAAACGAACAGGCCGATTGCGATAGCCAGAGCGGTGCGCTGAGGCCGATAAGAAGGGTCGCGCCAAGCCAAAAGCAGCCAACAACCGAAAATTATTTCCGTAATAATGCGAAACAAGAAGGCCTTGCCCGTAATAAAAGGAAAAAACAGGTTGAAGGGAAACAATATGTTAAAGATACCAAAAACAGAGTTTCCCGACCCCAACCCGTCAGCAACGATGAGAGGAACAAACAGCACGGCGCCCAGCCCGCAAAGAATTATCGCCTGAAGTTTCGTATTCATATGCCAACGACTATAACACGGCGACCAAGGACCCAACAAGAACGCATCACGCCCGAAGACTTCGCCCAGCGGCAGCTGGTCTTCTTAGATACCTTTTAGCTATGAGCTTTGCCAGATCAACGAGCATCCTGATCCCATCAAGGCCGATCCTGACTGATGTTTTCTCCTGATTTACCAACAGAACCGGCAAAACCGCAATAGCATATCCTTTGGCCTGGGCAAGGCTTATGAGTTCCACATCGAAACAGAATCGCTTGATCTTGATGTCGCGAAATATATCAATCGCCGCCTCTCTAGCGAAAGCCTTAAAGCCGCACTGGGTATCGCTAACCGGCTTATATAATGCCAAGTTAGCCAGACCGGCAAAGACCTTGCTTAACATCTTCCTTCTCAGGCCGTCATTACTGATCCGGCTTTCCCGCTCTCTTGTCCTAGCCCCCAAAACAACATCAGCGCCGGAAGAAAAAATTGTCGGCAGTCTGGCAATGGAATTTAATTCGTAAGGGAGATCGGCATCAGTAAACAAAACATGCTCTCCAATAGCGGCCAAAACGCCATCTTTGACAGCGCCCCCCTTGCCTTGGTTTGTTTTGTTATCGATAACCCTAAACTGCGAATACCTGCTTTGCCAGATTGAAAGCTTTTCAAAAGTATTATCCGTACTGCCGTCGTTGACGAGGATCACTTCAAATTCTTCCAAATTATCTTGAGCGAACGTAATCAGCTTAGACAAGGTATCGTCTATATACGCCGCGGCGTTGTAAACCGGTATCACTATTGAAATCATGGCCTTTTTTCCAAAAGAGTATAGCTATCGAACTTCTCGCGCTCGCGATAACCAGGAAACTGACCGGCCCTTTCGGCGAAAGCTGCCGATCTAATAATAATCAGGTCTGGCTGACGTTGTTGGATAGCGGCAAGCTGATCCTCTCCCCTAGCCATCGCTGGAGTAAGTTCAAGATATTGGAAATATGGCCGATCGCCAATAAAATACGACAACTCAGGAACATTATAGAGAAAAACGCCAGCTCCTGGAGGGATGGCAGCAAAATACGCCGACAATTCAGCCGTACGGGTATTCGCATAATGCCCGGCGGCCCAGGAATCGAACCCGACCTGATAAAATTGGAAGCCGATCAGCGCCACTCCGACAGCACCTAGGGCTATGCCAAATTTCCGGCGAAAATTACCCGCATATTCAACAATAGCGCTTCCTGCTGTCGGCATATGAAGCAAGGCTACGACTTGAGCCGGAAAGAAATACCGATACCAGCCCGGAGTCCTAAGATAAAATCCCAGTATCAGGACGGCAAAGATAAAAGCCGCTTGCTCCGCAATCTCAATTTTCTCCGTTCGCTTCTTCCTAATCCACAAGCTGGCTGCCCAAACCGTCATCAAGGCCGCCGTGTAGGCAGGAGCAGCTTCGGTTAAAAACCTTGCCATATTGGCCAATGCCACCACTCCCAGATCAGCAAGACTGTAAGGGTTAAGATACCACCTCAGCATAGCCGATCCTGAGTCGCTTCCTGAAATTTGAGTAAACAGCCAGACAGCAAACGGCAGGAAAAAACCTGCAACGAAAAGAGCCAGGTCTTTTAAAGAAAAAAGCTCCTTCTTCCAATTCAACAAGAAAGACAAACCCAGAGCGCCGATAAAAAGGATAAAGATCGGCTTAGTGGCCACACAGAGTCCGGCAAACAACCCTGACACCAGCCACGACCACTTCGCCCCCTTGTTGGAGGATCGTAAGAAAACAAGAGAGCACGCCAAAAAGGACAGGCCAGGAACCTCTCCCAAGACCCCCTTTCCATTGCCATACAAAGGAGCGAAACTGGCCAACAGAAGAAGGCCCCAGACAACGGCCCATCGGTTCGAATTTTTCCGTAGATAAAAAAACGCGGACGCGAAGAACGCCATCAAGAAAAAAGCCATCACCAGCCTCGCTTGGAGAACCCCGAAGCCGAACAACCCGAAAACGGCTGCCAGGGGGTAAAGAACCGGGTAGCCTACGCTGATAAAACTGGGCGAAATAAATTTTCCCGGGGCCGTCTGGACAGAATATTCGCCGTATTTTGCCACATTGAGAGCTGGCTGCACTATCAAGCCTTCGTCATACCACACGGCCGGGCTTTCCGTTAACCGGAAAACGGACAGAAAGAGAGCCGCCCCAAGAACGGCAGCCAAAACAACGCTCAGGGTCTTGCTACTTGGCGCAGTGAACATCATTTGAATACTAGAAGTTTATAGCCGGTAAAATTAAGCAAGATCGTAATTGGAGCGGCGATTATCTTGCTTGCATTTAACCACAATTCCGGACTGATTCCAAACGGATTCTGGAAGCCCGTAAGCGCAACCACCAGGAAACCGTTTATCAAAACATTGCCCATGGTTACCGCTAAAAACATAGGGAGATCTTGTGCGGCTTGGGATCTCTTCTCTAGCTTGAACACCCAGAACTTATTCCAAAGGTAGCTGTTGACCACGGCCGCCAAGACGCCAATTGAATTGATAACGCCAACCATCGCGCCAGTCCTGACGCCCGCCAAGGAGCTAAGCAGATTGAGCGTGCCGAAATCTATACAGGTATTTAAAATGCCAATAAGGGAAAATTTGGAGAAACTTTCAATAATGGGCCGACGGCAATAATCCGCCAGGAAGCGAGATGCCAACCGGAAAAGCAGAACCCCGGGAAGCGCCGACAAGGAAAAAATGACGGCAAGCCATGGACGGACCGATAAATGAAGAAAAATCGGAACGGAAAAACCGCACAACAAAATACCCAGAAGGAGGAGCGCCGACAGTTCTCTCTTGGTAAAAAAAGCCATGCTGCGATGGGTCAAAATAAAGGCCGACCAAACGCCCGCCTTTCACATGCGGCCACTATAGCATGCGAACAAAACGGGACCAACTGGGAAAACGGCCCGAGAACTGCTAAGATACGGCCTATGATTTATTGGAAAGCGAAAATTTACCAGCTGCTTCGCCGCAGCGAGCGTATTTTTAAGACCGATATGGTCTATCTGGCTCATGGCGGATTCTGGTTGACCGTCGGCCAAGCGGCAGCCTCCCTATCTGCTTTCGTGCTGGCGTTAATTTTCGCAAACTTCCTGACCAAAGAAGATTATGGTTCATATAAATACATTCTCTCCTTGGCAGCCCTTTTGAGCTCTTTTTCTTTAACAGGCTTCAGCACTTCGATTGTCCAATCTGCCGCCAAGGGATATGACGGGGTTTTACGGATCGCTTTTTGGAAAAATCTGCTCTGGAGCTTGCCTATATCGCTCATAACCATGGGCGGCGGCGCCTATTACTTTATCCAAGGAAACAACCTGTTCGGATTCAGCCTTATCGCCATCGCCATTTTGAATCCATTTATCAATAGCGCTTTATTTTACAGCTCGTTCTTAAGCGCCAAGAAAGATTTTCGAAGGCTTTCTCTTTATAGCATCGTCAGTTCTATCGTTCCCTTTATTTTTATCGTAGCCGCCTTAATCTTTACCAAAGACCTTCTTATTATTATTGTCGCCTATTTCCTGGGCGCCGCCATCGCAACGACCTATCTCTACCTTTTAACGCTCAAGAATTTCAAGCCCAACCAATCAGTCAATCCTGATTTCCTGGACTACAGCAAGCATTTAAGCTTGATGAATCTTATTTCCCTGATAGCGAACCAAATAGACAAGGTCATAATTTTTCATTACGTCGGACCGGCCCAACTGGCAATCTACTCGATCGCTATCGCCATACCCGAACAGGCAAAAGGCCTGCTTAAAGGAATGTCTAACCTGGCCCTGCCAAAATTCGCTGAACGCTCCGCCAAAGAGATCAAGCGGGACTTTTTCGCGAAAATGTCCAAATTCGCCCTAGTCATCATGCTTGGCGTCGTGTTCTATGTCTTTGCCGCTCCTTTCATTTATCCTTTGCTTTTCCCCTACTATACCGAGTCGATATTCTACTCCCAGCTTTTTTCAATATCGCTACTCTCCGCTATCGGCGTTTTGCCGATAGCGTTTCTGCAAGCCCAAGGAGCAAAACGCGAGCTTTATTACCTCAATACCGTCAGCGCTGCTGTCCAGATCGTTACCCTTTTTGTCCTTACCGCCTGGTATGGCCTTCTCGGAGCCATCCTATCAAGGATGATTACCCGCTTTGCGACAACGCTGATCGCCACGTACCAGGTTAAGCGCTTTTAGGCACAAAAACGACAAAACCGGCGGCAAAAAGAGACGGCCATATTTTATTGAGAATAGGCATGCCTCGGTAATAAAATACGCGATAGTTCTTGTATCCGAGCGATCGAAGCCACCACTTCAAATCGCGGTCAGTCCAATAGCGCAAATGTTCGCCCGGATGAAGGCGCCATTGCAACGGGAAGCGGCCGAAAAGCAACCTGAACCGATGAACGAAGAAACCCGTATTCGGAAAAGAAAATATCACCCCTTTCCGAGATTTGCCATGCGCGACAGAAAGCATCTGCTCCGAATACGGCACATGCTCAAGAATTTCCAACATCAGGGTATAGTCGGTTTCCGGAAGCTTCGCGAGCTCTTCAAGATTATTAATATCGAGCAATACTGGTTCGACGCCGAACTTTTCAGCCTGCTGAAGAGCCAAAGGAGAAAGGTCTACCCCGATCATTCGGCTTATTTTAATGCGTTCATTCAAATATTTAAGTATCGAACCGTCGCCCGAACCTATGTCGGTAATCATTACCGGATCACCAGAACCGATAATACGAGCTGCGAGCGCGGCCCTGTCCGCCTGCCAGCCGGACAGGGAACCCAAAGCGCCCCCGCGCTTATCCCGCCAGTAAGCTTCGTAATCAACCTTCTCCAGCGAAAGCGGAGGGTAGTTAAACATCAGACGATACCAGACCTTAGCCATATACAACTTATCTTTGACTGACTTTAAGGACATAAACAAAAAACTATTTCTGATAATAACGAATATAAGAATCTACCGTCTTAACCCAAGAAAACCTGGAAGCGAATTCCCGGGAATTAAGCCCTAATGACTCACTTTGAGCCAAGGCTTTCATCACCTTATCCCTGACGTCTTCCGCGTTTCCCTGCTCGGCCAGGTAACCATTATAACCGTCTTCCAAAGCATCCTCAATGCCGCAGCCGCGGCTCCCGATTACCGGCCTTCCCTGATTAGCCGCTTCCAGAAAAACCAAGCCGAATCCTTCGAAATGACGGCCATCGTTACGGGAATTGAGCAAGAAAACATCCGAGATGCTATAAAAAAACGCCAAGTCCTCATCAGATTTTATATCCGATAAAATACGGACATTCCGCTCCAAGCCTTTTTCTTTTGCGTATTCCCGTATATGATTGGCATAATAAACCTCTTCAGAACCGATCAGCAGGTACAAAATATCCGGATAACGATCTTTCAAGAGGGCTACCGCCCTAACGGTATCCAGCTGGCCCTTTCGATGCTTGATTGCGCCAACCGTAAGCAATACAGGAGAAGCGTTACGTATTTGATATTTTTCTTTCTTTGACTCGATCTCCTCTTCCGACAAAGACGGCAACGGATCAGAAGCCAGATGAACCACTTCAAGATTAGGGAGCGAAATGCGCTTCTCGATCTCGCCTTTTACATAGCGACTGATGCAAAAAATTTTATTAGCCCGACGGTAAGCCAGTTTCATGAGCCAGCCTTTCCCAAAGTCGCCGAGGGGCGCTACGGCGTATGTTCCCACTCCGTTAATGAACAGCTTTTTCTTGGTTCCCAAGACGGCGAAATACCCATACACGCCGTAAGGCCAGCCGTCGAAAGCGTGAACTACGCCAACTCCTCGAGCGAAACGTCTTATCCGATGCAGATTAATCAAAAAATCAAAAGGTCCCCCAAGAGGCAAAAAAGTTCCGTGACGCGCATCCGCACGAGGAATTTCCTCAGTCAAAATCCTGATCGCCGCTTTTCTTTTCTGCAGCTCCGAAACGATACCTAACGAATATCTTCCCCAACCTGATTTCGGATCCAAACCTTGAGTAATGATCAGAGTTTCCATATTCTATCTGGATTTTTTAGTGATAAAATCAACAATACCGGCAGCCCTGCTCTGCCACGTGTATCTTTTGACGTCCGATGCCGCTCGAACCCCGACATCTCTCGCTCGCGGCTCATCCCTCAACAGCCCCAGGATCTCCTGAGCAAAACTCAGAGAATTATCGGATTCCACCAAGCAAGAATTATCCTCGCTAAGAACTTCTCGCATAGACGGCAAATCGCTTGCCACGATCGGCGTGCCGCTTGCCATATATTCAAACAGCTTCATAGGAGAAGTATAGAAACGAGACAAAGCCGTTTTCCCCGAGTTTGGAAGCACCAAAACATCAGCCGCTTTTAAATACGAAGGGATCTCCACGTACGGCCTCTGGCCAAGTATCCTGATACCATCGCTAGAGTTCTTTTCCTTAAAAGAGGCCACGTCAGCCTCGGTGCCCCCGACAAAAACAAGCTCCACGCCTGCAGGCAAAAGCGGCCGGGTATCAGCCAGCGTCTGCGCCCCCTTCCAATCATATAAATG
>DASPMN010000006.1:0-9347 GCA_035627035.1 Minisyncoccota bacterium | reverse complement strand
TCGGCTGACCATCCTCTTTTTCCAATCTGCCAACCAAAGCCCTTTCTTCTGCTGGTGTTTTCTTGTCCTCTGCTCCAATGCCTCGACTCTCTCGCCTTCTCTTCTCCTCTCTTAAAAACCCGGGCAGCGGATCAGCCGTGGGTTCTGCCTCGGAGCCCCTTACTTCCTTCGGCCCAATAAGCGATGAGATCTCTCTTCTTATAGCACTTCGAGCCGCCTTCGATTCTAGAGTTTCCGCTTCGTCCAAACCCTTATTCTCATGTTCTTTGCGGATAAGTTCGGCATATCGGCTATAATCAAGCTCGGCTTTTTCAGGATAGCCATTCTCAGCAATACCAAACTGCTTGGCAATGGTCTCTAATTTTGAAACCTGGGCCTCGCTTAACCCCTTGTCCGCGTTTTCTCGCTGAAGCGAATCTATATAGCTGCCGTAATCAGGCTCGGCTTTTTCAAGACCCAATTCCTCCACTCTAACCCCGAACCGCCGAGCAATTGACTCAGCCTGATTGGTTTTTTCGAAATCATCCCCCATTGCCGCCCTGACAGTACGAGCATACGCGCCAGGATCAATTTTTGAAGAACTTCCTCCTTTTTCTAAATCCTTCCAGCCTTCAATGATATCGGCATCCTTACCAAAGGCCCTTTTAACGATCTCATCATGGCGCTCTCGACTCATGCGGCCAGGCAGAGGGCCAACTTTTTCTCTTGTCACAGATTTAGATTCACGGGCGTATGCCGCCATCTGCTCTTCCGTGGCCGTTCCTTCAAAGCGCCTCTTTAACCTTGAAAGCTGCCCATCACTTCCCCCGCTAATATTAAGCTTTTTGCCTTCAAAATATTTCTGCAGCTCAGCTCTAACCGCCTTACCGCTATCTTTATTGGAAGAACCGGCCTCAGGCTTTCTGCCCGACCCCATACTCGTATCCAAAGCTCGCCGTTCGCTCGACGAAACCTCCCCCTCCACAAGAGGGCTGTGCGCTTCCCGTTCTTCGTAAGCCCCCTTCATCTTTTCTTTGACGCTCCTTGCCATTAAATTCATTATCGCAATCACCCCGACAACAAACAAGCCCCGCCGAGGCGGGGCTTGGGGATATATAGGTAACTACTTTCTGGCGTCGATAATCGTTTGAGCGACGTTTGATGGGATAATCGCGTATTCAGCGAACTCCATTGTCGACTGGCCGCGGCCTTCGGTCATCGAACGGAGCGTCGTGACATAGCCGAACATTTCAGCCAAAGGCACCTTGGCTCGAATAACCTTGATGCCATGACCTCGGTCGTCCATCGATTCGATCTGGCCGCGCTTTGAGCTCAAGTGACCGGTAATGTCGCCCATAAACTTCTCAGGCACGGTTACCTCGACTTTCATGACTGGCTCCAAGAGGACGGGCTTAGCGCGCTTGGCAGCATCCTGGAAAGCCATGGAAGCAGCCAATTTGAAAGCTAGTTCAGATGAGTCGACATCGTGATAGGAACCGTCATAGAGTTCGACTGATACATCAACCACTTCGTAGCCAGCCACAATACCGCGCTCCAAGGATTCTTTGAGACCCTTTTCGACAGCCGGGATGAATTCCTGAGGAATAACACCACCCTTGATCGAGTTAACAAACTCAAAGTGACCATCGCGCTTAACATTCTTCGGAAGATCTTCTTCATTCACCGTCTTATCAAGCGGCTTGATGCGGATGCGAACATGACCGTACTGACCCTTACCGCCAGACTGCTTAACATACTTGTTCTCAGCCTCAGCTTCGGAAGTAATCGTCTCACGATAAGCAACCTGCGGCTTGCCAACATCCGCCTCGACAGAGAATTCGCGCTTCATGCGCTCAACCAGAACGTCCAAGTGAAGCTCGCCCATACCAGAGATGATGGTCTCACCAGTCTCCTGATCAGACTTAACAATGAAGGTCGGGTCTTCATCAGCCAGCTTGCGCAAAGCAATACCCATTTTCTCCTGGTCGGCCTTGGTCTTCGGTTCGATACGCATCGATACGACCGGAACCGGGAATTCAATGCCTTCAAGCAGGACCGGATTGTTCTCGTCGCAAAGCGTGTGGCCGGTCTTGGTCGACTTCAAACCAACAATGGCAGCAATTTCTCCAGCATAAACTTTCTTTACTTCTTCGCGATTGTTGGCATGCATCCGGACGATACGGCCAACGCGCTCTTTTTCTCCAGACGTGGAGTTGTAAACATACGAGCCAGCCTCAACAGAGCCGGAGTAAACACGGAAATAGGTCAGCTGACCGACATAGGGGTCGGCTTGAAGCTTGAAAGCCAGAGCTGAAAACGGCTCTTCATCGGAGGCATGGCGTACGGTCTCTTCATTAGTCTTGAGGTCTATGCCAGCAATCGGCGGAATGTCCAAAGGCGAAGGAAGATAATCCACGACACCGTCGAGCACGAGCTGCACGCCCTTGTTGCGCAATGCCGTGCCGCAGAAAACCGGGATCAAATCAACATTGATCGTTGCCTTGCGAAGAATGCGCTTAAGATCCTCGTAGGAAATCTCTACGCCATCGAGGTATTTGTTCATCGCCTCGTCGTCGTTTTCGACGATTCTTTCGATAAGCTGAGCGCGATACTTTTCAGCCTCAGCGCGATGACTCTCAGGAATCTCGATCTCTTCGACTTTTTCACCCTTATCACCCGAGAAGGTGTAAGCCTTCATTTTCATAAGGTCGATGATTGCGCTGAAATCATCCTCTTCCCCGACAGGAATCTGAACGCGGACAGCGTTCGGCGACAGGCGGTCAAGGATCGACTGGAAGGAACGATCAAAGGAAGCGCCCATGCGGTCGAGCTTGTTGATGAAACAAATGCGCGGCACCTTTCCTTCGTCGGCGTAGCGCCAGTTGGTTTCCGACTGCGGCTCAACGCCGGCAACGCCGTCAAAAACGACAACGGCGCCGTCCAGGACGCGGAGGCTGCGCTTTACTTCAACGGTAAAGTCGATGTGGCCAGGAGTGTCGATAATATTAAAGCGATGCTTTTTCGAAGCATCCTGATTAGCATAAGTCGGGGTCCAGAAAGCCGTAGTCGCAGCAGAAGCGATGGTAATACCGCGCTCGCGCTCCTGGTCCATCCAGTCCATGGTTGCTTCGCCTTCGTGAACCTCGCCGATCTTATGCGATACGCCGGTATAATACAAAATACGCTCGGAAGTCGTCGTCTTACCGGCGTCGATGTGAGCGATTATTCCAAAGTTGCGGACCTTCTCTAGCGGATAGTCTCGTGACATAAATATATAAATTGTAACTTGCTAGTAACTAATTTGCTTTGCGAGCAACGGCAAAATGAGCGAAGGCGCGGTTTGCTTCAGCCATCTTGTGGACGTTTTCGCGCTTCTTGACGGCCTCGCCTTCATTCTTGGCGCCGGAGATAAGCTCGACAGCAAGACGCTCGCTCATTGGCGAACCGCTCTTGGAACGAGCCGCCTCGATGATCCAGCGCAAAGCCAGAGCCAAGCGGCGTTCTGGGCGAACATCATGAGGGACCTGATAGTTGGCGCCACCAACACGCTTAGAACGCACCTCGGTGATCGGACCAACGTTTTTAAGGGCCTCTTCAAAAACTTCCAAAGGATCCTGCTTGGTCTTCTCTTTAATGTTTTCAAAAGCGCCGTAAACAACAGAACGGGCAGTATTCTTCTTGCCTGATTCCATCACGTAGTTGATGAGCTTTTCGACTTTAAGCGAGCCGTAGACGAAATCCGGCTTAACAAAAGTAGTTTTTTTAACTTTCCTGCGCATAGTTCAGATTATTTAGCTTTCTTAGGGCGCTTAGCACCGTAGAGCGAACGGCCCTGGCGACGCTTCTCAACACCGGAAGTATCAAGAACACCACGAACAATATGATAGCGGACGCCCGGCAAGTCCTTTACGCGGCCGCCGCGGATCATTACGACAGAGTGTTCCTGAAGGTTGTGGCCCTCGCCCGGAATGTAGGCAGTAACTTCCATGCCATTAGTAAGCTTGACGCGAGCGATTTTGCGGAGCGCCGAGTTAGGCTTCTTCGGGGTCGTAGTCTTTACCTGAAGACAAACGCCGCGCTTGAAGGGAGAGGCATAAAAAACTGGTTTATTCTTGAGAACGTTAAAACCGCGAGCCAAGGCGACAGCCTGCGACTTGCGTACGACTTTCTTTCGAGGATTTTTGACCAGTTGATTAATTGTTGGCATACGGGTACTACTCTAATACAGATGATATAAAAATGCAAATTCCGGCGGAAAAAGAAGTCCGCACGACCTTATTCAGGCTATGCGGACGGCTATTACATACGCCGAGCGATCCTCTACGATCGTGAATCTGCCGGACACCGAGCCGATACATTCCCTATGGATAATAAAGAACGGTCCGTCTCCTTTGGCGTCAAGTTGATCGTAGTCCGCCATTGAAATAGCGATTTCTCTCGTGCATCTCCACCCATCGCATTCGCACGGCCGCGTTATTTCAGGCTCACCCTCTTTTTCCTCAGGATCATCAACCATCGGACCATCCTTAAATGCAACAAAATGCGAAGCTAACCCACCCTTTTTATATCACTCTCTCATTAAAATACAAGGAGTTTTCGGCCTAACAGGGCTGCAGAAAGTAAAAAACCGGCTACTTGCCGGTTTTTGCTAGAAATGCCTCTCGAGTCAAATAAGAATTGGACCGGAGAGCCTTGGCGACGATTGCTTCCTTTTCGCCGCCAGCCGCCTTAGCATAACGAGCGGCAAGCTTGGTGACTTTTGCCCGGCGGTTGCGCTTGGCATTCAGGAAGCGATGCCGGTTGGGAGCGGTAATTTTTGCCATGTAATATACGAAATCTATTAACTAAGTTCTTCTAGTATGCAGGTTTTTCAATAAAACTCAAGCTATCTTAGCCCCAAAAGGGCCGTATCGCCTACCAGCAGATAGAATAGAGTGCCTGCGATCGGTGAAAGAATATATCCGGCAAAGTAGATAACGAGAATGATCAAGAGGAGCTGGTAGCGCATAACAGCATCTTCAATATGCCTTAGGTTGTACGGCAAAGCCGCAAAAAGGATCTTTGAGCCATCCAAAGGCGGAATCGGGATCAGATTGAAAATAGCCAGTACCAAGTTCATCATGACAATTAGGGCAATGAACTGTCCCGCCAAGGGCGAAATGAGGCCGGCCGTAAGTCCAAACCGCAAAGACAGGCCGAAAATAGCGGCAATCAATAGATTGGAGGCCGGACCAGCCAGGGCCACCAAAGCCGGGCCCCATTTGCCGCCCTTGAGGTTGTAAGGGTTAAAAGGAACCGGCTTGGCCCAGCCGAAGATGATGCCGCCGGGCAACAAGGCGAAAATAAGCGGCAAAATAACGGATCCGAAAGGATCTATATGCCTAACAGGGTTCAGCGTCAATCGCCCGGCCAACTTAGCGGTCGGGTCGCCCAAAAGACCGGCCGCACAGCCATGAGACACTTCATGAATGACGACCGACATAACCAACACTGCTATTTGAAAGATAATTTCGACTGGCATAGTTGCAATTTAATGACGATATGATACCATCATACCGATACAAACGCTATGGCTAAAATCTGTCCAATTTGCAATAAGGGAAGCGTCATTGCCGGAGGTTACTCCAACTCGGTTCGTGCTACCAAGTACAACCCGACCGGCAAGTCGCGCAAGCAGCCCAACCTTCAGTGGGCGCCTCTTCCTAATGGCGGCCGCATCAAGATCTGCACCAAATGCCTTAAGGCCGGCAAGAACCAGCTTCTCAAAGTGGTTTCAAAATAAGGAAAACACAAAAATCCCCTGATCACATCAGGGGATTTTTGTGTTGACACATTGCTTGGTGAAGCGTATGTTGAGCGACAGACCCTGGAGTTAATCACATGAAGGAGCGCTTCTTTTGTTTCCTTTAAGCGAAAAAGAATTGAAGTATCTAGACCTGCTGAAGAGAGAAAGAGTTCTCATCCCTATCGACCCAGCAGAAGTCAGAGCGAGCAAAAGTTCGTTTTGGTAATCTGCGCGGATGGGCATCAGATCTTCGACGCGTTAAAGAACGTTGCCGGCAAATGCCAGGGAGACGAAGAATACCCGCAAGGCCATGCCGTTTCTTGTCTCCATACGGTAACCTGCAACGGCGGCCCTCTCTTGCTCGATCCCAAGCTTCAATCTATTCGGCGGACCGAAGCAAGTATTCGCAAGCATAAGGTTCCTTATTTTCGCGAAAGCGTTATCGCTAAAATCGGCCGAAAAATATCGGCCAGCCGCTCGCAGCTGGAAGCAATCGCGGATGGAATATTAAATAGAACCGATCTGATTCCGGAGAGGATTCTGGAACAGATCGAAACCGGCATGAAAATCAAAGGGACCGACAAGGTCAAATTGATTAACCATATTGGTTGCGCCGTTGGCCAGACGTTGGGCATGGACCTTGAGTACATTGCACACAGTCATTTTCGTGCCCGAAATTGGATTCAAGAAGAACTAGGAGACAACGTCGAAGTAAGCGGTCAGTTGCAAATACACTTACACGAAACGGTCCGCAGAAGCTATCATACTAAAGGAAGCAACTGGCGTTCCTGCCCTCTCTCTAATATTGATCTTGTTCCACCAAGCGAGAACCGGCAGTCAACCGAGCCCTAGTCCCATCTTCAGCCGTCGCAAACCACCGCGACGGCTTTTCTTTTTATTGCCTTACGATCAATTCCCTTCCGTCGCTCACAAATGTTACGGTTCCTTTGTCATAAGTCCCCAAGACTGCAATCTTTTCTTTTTTGAGGACGTCTAACGTCGACGGATGCGGATGGCCGTAGCTGTTGCTGCGCCCCGCTGAAATAACCGCATAATCCGGATCAACGGCTCTCAAAAATGCCAGCGATGTCGACGTCTTCGAACCGTGATGGCCGACTTTCAATACGTCAGCATCTAAAAGTCTAGAATCGAGCCCTACTAAATAGTTTTCAATCGCCTTAACATTGTCCCCTGTCAGGAGAAAAGAAGTTTCGCCATAGCTCAAGCGGCCAACTATAGATGCTTCGTTGGTCTCCCAACTAGCAACTTCAACGTCAGGAAAAAGAACATCGAAATAGACATCCTCGTCGAGCTTGATCCTCATACCGCGCCGAGCAACGACCTCAGTTGACCGTTCTTCTTCTATCCGCCGATCCAAAAGAACGGCAACATCAGAATCACTAGGCGCCTGAGGACCAAGAAAACCGCTGATCTTGAAGCGGCTAAACACTTCCGGCAAGCCGCCAATATGGTCAGCGTCAGGATGAGTCGCGACGACCAGATCTATGGATCGATCATAAAAAGGAAGCTCTTGGCCCAGTCGAGTTAAAACTTTTTTGTCTGCGCCGCCATCAACGAGCATTTGGTTGCCGCCCGGAGTTTCAACCAGGATTGCATCGCCCTGGCCGACATCAAGAAAGTGGACTTCCAGCTTTCCCGATCGATAATGCAAAACGCTCAGCCAGACAACCATATTTGAAATCGCCAGGAAGCCGACCAACAGCCAACGAAAATGATTCATGTGCTAAGTGTAACAAAAAACCGCCCAGAGAGCGGTTTTTTGTCAACGTTGAGTATAATTCCAATCTTGCAGGACATTGTTCACGTAAACTTTGGCCGACCTTACGGTATCGAACTGGAAAGCGGTTTCTTCCAGTTGGATTTGAAGGCGCGGGTCATCGCAGACGCCGCCGAGCGGACCGATCGAGCCCGTCAGATAGATCTTAGCAGTCGAACCGTCCATTACCACCCGGCTGAATTTAAGGTTAGCCTGCGAAGCGACAAAGCTCCGCAGCGAATTTGCCGGCTGATAAGAAAAGAGTTCCCTGAGCGCCGCATCCAACACGGCTGGCGACCTATTAACGGTCCGGTTCGCCATCACGACCTTGTCGCAGGCCCGAACCTTTCCATTGGCAGAACTATCACTGTCGTCCAAAAGAGCGATCTTGATCGCCATATTTTCAGATGCCAAACTAGCGAACCGGACAGGAATAACATGCGTGCGATCCCGCTCGGCCAGGCCAGACGCGTTGCTGTTAACAAAAACCAGCGAGCCAGTCGGCGTTGATGGTTTGATATCGCTGCGCAGAACTGTTTCAAACTTGACGTTCGGCTGCATCCATTCGCCTTGAACCGTCAGGATTCCTGTCGCGATCGTCTTGCCAGCTGCGTCAAGCAATCTAACGCTGCCAACCTCTCCTTCGAAAGCGTTCCAGCCGCCGCCATTAGCTGTTCCTTTTATTACAAGCGGCAAGGAAACGGCCTGGTCCGGCATCACTGACGATATTCTCAAGCCAGCTGCCGAGCCGGCGCAACTGAGCGTTTTGATTTTAGCCCGAGTCAAGGGACCGGCCACGCCAACCTGGCTTAAGCCTTGCTGCCCCTGAAAAGCCCGTACCGCTGCCATAGTCTTGAAACCGAAATAGCCGGTTGGCGACACTGCCAACAAACCACGATCGTAGAGAAACCGCTGCAAAAGCGCAACCTCAGAATTCCGACGTCCGATATATAAAGACGTCTTTAAATCGACGCAGCCGGCTGCGGCAACTTGCCCATACAAACCAACAGCCGCCACAACGGCGACTATTGCCACATATACTTTTTTCATGGCCACCGTCTTCATTCTAATTCATCGTTATGACCATGGAGACGGCGGAGGGAGTCCAAACCTGACAAAACCTAGATAGTTTTGGCGCCAGGCACGAATCCCGGAACAGTTTCCGCTTCGCTGCGCTTCTGCTGTTCAGCAATGACAGCCGCCTGCTCACGCTTGGTGAGTTCGGCTTTGTACACTCGTTCACGAAGCTCGCTGGTTGAATAGCTATGATTGCGGCTATTGAAGAAGACCGGAATCGGCAGTTCGCAACCGGTAAATTCCTTACCCTTCCAATCAGCGCCGACGAAGCGAACATCAATCGGCAGCTTCTGCAGAAGCTCATAGAGGTCTTCTTCAGTCTTGTAGAGGATGATCTCATCAACATAACGATTGGCCTCCAAGAGAATGCGGCGCTCCTCAAGCGACATGATCGGAGTATTCTTCGGCTTTCCGCCGGTTTTCAAGCGATATTCCAAATCTTTGGTGTCGCTCGGGTCATCCTGGAGAGCGACAATGAGATGATCGCAATGCTCTTTCGCCTCCTTAAGCATCAAGGCATGGCCGGCATGGCACAAGTCGAAAGCGCTGGCAGTAAAACCGATAATGGGCTTCTTGGCAGTAGTGGTGTCTTTCATGGCAAATTATAATATCGCTTAAAAACTAATAACATCGGCCAGCATACCGGAGGCCGGGTGATGAAAATATGAACTCATCGTTCATCTCGGATTCATAAGCTCGGCCGTATGCTTAGGGCTATTATTCATTCTA
>DASPMN010000005.1:0-7575 GCA_035627035.1 Minisyncoccota bacterium | reverse complement strand
AATAGCAGATCGCCTGACCCTCCGCAAGCCGTCGACGCTGCATGAGGCCGGAGTTCGGCTAATACCTCCGCCTGATCTTAGGGTTGAGGTACTGTCAAGGCTTGTAAGGGAGCTCTGCGGCCGCCACTACGACCCTCATGTCGGTTCTCAACTTAAAGAACTGTCAGAAAAGGTGGACGAAGTCGCCAGAAGACTCACACAGCCACCTGTTAAGCCTTAGGTTTTTCATTTTAATGACCCGATCAAACTCAGTTTCGATCGGGTCTTTTTTATTTCATTTTACTTTCACTATCATTTTCTATACTCAGGGCGTTGAATTAACAAACCTATCCTAAACCACCCATGAAAAAGCCAATCGCTTTTCTTTTTGTTGTCGCTTTCGCGTTTTTAAGCCTTTCTTCCGTTGCGCAGGCCCAAACCGCCTCGCCCTCGCCGAACGCGACTTCTTCCGGAACAAGCATTCAAGCTCCTAGGTATAGCCGCTCATTGGAAGATTTGATGATGTTCAGCAAGGGAGGCACCACGACTGTCGTTACAGCAACAACGACGACCATAGTTACTCCTACCACCACCATCTCCGCCTCCTCTACCGCTACAACAACCGCTCCTTCTCGCCAGCAGCAAGTGATTGAGGAAATAAGAAGCGTTCTTTCACGCCTCGCCGTCCTCTTGGGAGAACTTCGCCAAAACCGCTAGAGTCTAAATTAATAAAATCCCCGCAAACAAAATATTTGCGGGTATTTTAACATTGCGGTTTATGCTTATCGGGGTAGAATAAAGAGGATTATTAATTTCACATTCTATGGCACAACCATCTAAAAAGCTTCTTACAGGCATCGCAATCGCTGTCGTTCTAGTTATTGGCGGCTTTATCTTCGTTAACCGCCAGGCGGGCGAACCAATGGACGGTCTGACCGGCGGCTTTGATGTGGGCTCAGCAACCACCACGGAGGAGCTTCCTGGCAGCATTACGTCGGTAACCATCGAGCCTTCTCGTCAGGAAGGCCCTTGGACTCTCTACAAGAAAGGAGCAGTCTTGCGAGTAAGGGGCGAGAATCTGTCGAAGGTTGTAGTGAAGGCTATGCCGACTGGCTCGGGTGCTGCCGAAGAATATCCTGACGGCCTAGTTATTGGCGAAGCAACCAGCCTTTCGAGTCAACGGGGCGTCTGGGCTTTGCCGCTTCCCGACTCTATTATGGCTACCAGTCTCTGGATCGAGGCTACTGACTTGAACGGGAAGGTTGTAAAAAGCGAAGATTTCGGCAACGTTGGCTACGAGGAATAAAGACCATTGCGTCGAACTCAAAACAGGACCCAGGAGTCCTGTTTTTTTGTATAAAAAAGCCCCCGCTGTCTAAGCTAGGGGCGAATGTTTTTGGTGCCTATTCAGAAAATCCGACAACTTGCCATGCGAGTTCAATACCGGCTAAGAATGGCTTCACCGTTCCGACACCAGGAATGGAAATGTCCTCTGGGACTCTCCAGGGAACTTTTCTTAGAATTACCTCCCCTTCATTAGGTGGCAATCCGTAGAAGTCGGCACCTTTTGTCGAGGCAAACCCCGCCAGCTTATTAAGGCTGTTATGGCTTTCGAACAGCTGAACAAGCGCTGGCAGAAGGACCGGGGCAGAAAAGATTCCGGCGCAACCACAATCGCCTTTCTTTCGCTCCCTTGTGTGTGGGGCACTATCTGATCCGAGAAAGATTCTTGTGTTGTCGCCGCGAGCGGCATGCAGCAAACTTTCTCTTTCAGGTATGGACTGTACCACAGGCTGACAGAAGTGATCTGGATTAAGGCCCGTGTGACCATTGCTGCCACGCCATCCAATCAAGTCATCGAGAGACAAGAGGAGATGGTGGAGCGTTAGCGTGCCAGCTAGGTTTTCATGGTCAGAGGTCATCTGCAGAGCATGTCGTGTCGACATGTGTTCGATGACGATCTTCAGTTTCGGCAGGTGGTGAGCCAAGGCTTCAACCCGGTTAAGGAATTCGGCCTCAGACCCCAATACTTGAATCTGCGGGATAGCGTCTTTTTGCTGCTTGTTTCGCTCAATCATTTCTTCGAGAGAAACAATGGGTCGATTATGATCTGTCCAGGGTTCTTGAGCATGGATACAGAGAACCATACCAATCTCCGGATCAGCCATAACTTCAAAAACCGGAAACAGCCTATCCAGTTCGAGTACTCCGTTGTTGCTGTTGGTGGTAACGCCTTGAGGGTACAACTTACCGGCAATTGCTCCAGCGGCCTTGGCCGCTCGGATTGTTTCCGGCGTTGTATTCTCGGTGATTTGAATCGTCATCAGGGGCATGAAGCGGTCATGACCGGAAGCCCTGGCGCTTGCCAGAATCTCTTGTCTGTATCGCATTAAGCCTTGAGCGGTAAGAACCGGCGGTTCAGTATTGGGCATGATGAGTGCCCGCCTGAACGACGTCGTCGTATATGGCAGTACACCTTGGAGCATGGCTCCTTGCCTAAGATGGACATGAAAATCGTCCGGGATGGGCAACCTGAATTCTTCTGACAAAGACCTGCTCCTTCGAATCTAGGATGTAATTTTATGAATCCAGAAAGAACGGTAAAACATTTTCTTGGCAAAAGCAAGGGCTTAGGTGTTTTATTCATGGGCCGTTCTGAGAGATTTTCAGCACTGTCGTCTCGGGTAAATATCAAAAGAAAAACCGCGGTCCATGGTGACCGCGGTAGAAACATTCGTGCGCGAACCTAGTTCTTGATCCGAAGGTACACATGAAGAAATGTTCGCTTGCGTTCCCCAATCAGCACCTTCAGATGAACCCTAAAAACATGGAGCCAGCCAAGAGAAAACCAATGATGATCTTCTTCTGCGCCGAAGAAGGTTAAATCCATCGTCTTAGGGTTGTAACCAAGATAATAGGTCGGCGGCAAGGATTTCTCATCTGCGGCGGTAGTCAGATCCGAAGCCCAGAAGTGATGGAAGCAGATAACGCCTTGCTCCGGCTTCCAGAGCCGGTAATTTCCTACCCGGCCCTTCTCTGTTCCGTACGAATACTCGCGCTTCTTTTCCCCTTCTTCGATTTCGACTTCGCCGATTCCGGGCGAAGAGCCTTTTATGCTGCTGCCCTCGCTGTGGTGTGCAAGGGCAGCCTCAACAGGTTTGCTGACAGGTAACGGGTGACCGAAAGCGATAACTATCCGGGCATTACTTTCGTCGTCTCCCTCTCGCGCTATCAGTTCGGCGATCGCCTGGTTTGTGGCTATAAGCCGGTTGATCTCGTGATCCACTTACTGATTCCTCCTAAGGGAATTGTCTGTGTAGATACTGCAAGATGGCGAGAAGTTAGTCAAATGAAGCACTGCGGTTGATTGCCAGAATCTAGCATGAAAAAAAATAAAAGCTGCCGTAGGTACGGCAGCTAGGATTCCCTGTCGGGAGAATGTTGAATTAAGGATTTCAGTTTCCTGCTCCCGACATCACCCCTTGATGAGAGTGCCTCGATCACGGTCGCCTCTAAAAAGAGGACAAGTGGCTGCTTGAGCGCGAAGCCTATCTAAAGCATTTACATGTTCAACCCTTCCTACTCCTACGGTTTTTCTAAAGGGGGCTTCAGGAAGCTTAACCGAAGAACCATTCTCGTCAATCAAATGACAGTGGACAGATCCTTCGGAATCCACAACAATCCGGATCACTCGCCCGTGATCGTCTTCAAAGTATTTTTCAACTCGTGATGACAATGGCTATTTCTTTCTGTTTCGTTAATGGCCCTATCTGGCCGTACAGTACAATCTAAATAAAGCATAGTCAAGCTCTGTCTAATCTAATTCAACCAGAAAGAGCACTTCTTATTTTTATTCATAAATACTCCGAATGGTGGAAGATACTAGAACTTGGTTTGTATAAAAGAAAAACCCTCATCGACATCGTCGGCAAGGGTTTAAAAAACTGTCGATCACGTAGATCAATAAAACCTACTCGAAGATATAACTTGGCTGAGGCAAGTTCTCTAGTCGGCGAGGTTTACAACCAATGAGATTACCGATGGTTTGTGCAAAATTAAAAACGTCAGCCTCTGTGTTCAAGAAGGGCGCTAGTCCCTTGTCGTCTCCATTCGACCAACAAATTACCACCGGCGCACCCTCTCCATTCATATCAGATACCGTTATGAGGTTGGTTTCCAATTTTACGAAAATGGCGTAACCTTTTTGGAAAACTACTCCGTCCTGCCCAAGTATACCCATATAACTCCCCTTTCTTTATGCGGATCAGTTCTTAGGATTTCGAATCAGAGATTTAAAGAACTACGGTAAAACAATACCATAATTTATAAATATGTAAGCAGCTGTGGACCCTATCGGATTCGAACCGATGACCTCCGCTTTGCAAAAGCGGCGCTCTACCAACTAAGCTAAGGGCCCTTACGGAACAACTATATCATAATAATATCAATGCGCAATCCGCCTTGACCTTGATATCTCCGGCCTTTAGACTGTAGGCAAGCTTACTAATAATTACTAAACCATGGAACAGCCAAAATTTGAAAACAATGTAGTAGATTCCCAGACTTTTGAAAAAGTCCCATCACCGGAAATCTTGCGAGAGCGGTTTCTTGCGGAAACGGAAGCAGGAATTAATGAAGCGCTTGAGCAAGCTGAAGCTCACGATCGCGCCCCTGAGGTCTTCGGCGCAATAAGCAACTCCCTCAAAGACCACATGAAGAATCCTGAGAGTGAACAGGACATGGACCCTATTCCCCCAGCAGAAGCCAAATCGGAACTGCCAGAGGAAGACATGGATCAGATATAAAACCAAAAAATCCCCGCAGTGCGGGGATTTTTTAATCTCTATAATTATTTCTCTTCTGCTTTCGGTTTCGCGATCTTCTTCGGAGCAGTCTTCTTGGCTGGGGTCTTTTTCTTAGCCTTGCCCTCGTTTAGCTGGCGCTTGATGCTGGACCAGTGGCGCTTTAATTCCGTAGCCATCAAAGCAAGCTCAGCCTTGTCGATATCTTTAACCGTCTCATACTTCTTGGCAACGGTATCGACAACCTGGCTGTAAATATCCTCATTGATATCCTTCAGCTTTTCCATTTTCTCGAGGACTTCTCCTTTGGCTTTAAGCATCCAGCCCTTTACCTTCTTGCGATTCTTAGACCCGTCTTTGCCGTATAAAAAATAGGCTCCGGCAGCTGCAGCGGCTGCTGCTACCAAAGCCATCCCGACGCCGACCTCAGTTTTCGTATTGCTGCTACCCTTCTTTGCTGGCTGTGCCATACCTGTGTTTAGTATTTACTTACTATTCTGATAAATCCGACTTCTTGCCACGGCGTGCTCGCTTGCTAGCACTTTTGAACAAACCGACCAGGCCGGCCAATGTCATTCCTCGTCGTGCATTGGCGCGCAGATCTTCAATGTCGCGCGCCAAATGCTTGCTCTCTTCTTTGACGGTTGTCGAGATGTCCTTAACATCTCGTAAGATCTTAACGGCATAATAGATCGCGACCGAGAGGCCTAGCGCAATAAGCGCGACAGCGACAGTGGTTACGAAAAAAAAGATATCAGCCTGAATCAAGTTGTCCATGCTCACAGTATACCGAAAGCGCTTAAGGGCTGTCTAGCTCAGCGTCCGAGTGCTTGGTTGATAACATGCCCTAAAAACTCCCGCTGCGAACAGCCAACTGTCTGCAAGGCCTGAGGGAATGGCGAGCTGGGAGTTAAGCCGGGCAGACTATTGGCTTCCAGGACATAGACATGGTTCGGCGTCACAATACAATCGATGGTTGCATAATGACGCAAGCCTAGAGACCGGTAAGCTTCTCTGGCCGTCTGTTCCAGACGGCTCTTTTCTTCAGAGTTAAGAGTCGGGGCTGATAAATAAGGAGGTTCGTCAGCGTATTTGTGGGCATACCCCAAAACGCCGATTCGCGGTTTGCGCACTTCGACCGGCAGAAGGACATAAGTGTCCTGGCTGCGGTAATTGTCCATCACGCCTAGGACAACTTCCCGGCCGCGGATATACTCCTCGACCAGGACGGTATCGGAATAACGGAAAGCTTCTTCGATCCCATTGATGAGCTCGACAATACCGCGAGCTAGAGAGATGCCAATGGAAGAACCGTTATCTGCCGGTTTAATAATCCAAGGTGGACAGAAGGCAGAAAAAATCTCCTTGGCCTTAGGGCCGATCTCCTCGCCGGCAGTGAGCGCATAAGCGCGCGGGACTTTAATTCCGGCCTGAGACAAGATGTTCTTCGCGGCTGCTTTGTTAAAGGTCGTACTGGCCGCGAAATGCCTCGAACCGGTATATGGTAGGCCAATGTTTTCCAAGAGCCTTTGGACTTGGCCGTCTTCGCCAAAATGACCGTGCAGAGCGTTTACGGCAATATCGACATGTTTGGGCAGCTCATGCGGATAAATCGGCAGGCCGTCCAGGTGCCAGCTGCCGTCACGCATGATCAGAACGTCTCGAGGCTTACAGTGTTCAGGCAGGTTCCGCAAAACTTCCCCGCCGGTTTTAAGGGAGACGTCGTATTCGTGACTGATACCTCCGCGTAAAACGCCTACGTTCATCTGTGTCTTACCCTAAGCAAGCATGCTGTTCACCTTGCTGATAACGTCGTCCAGGGTGTAATTAGCTTTAATAAGAAATTCGCTAGCTCCTAATCCTTTAGCCTTTTCAACGTCTTCGCGCTGGCCAAGATTCGAGAATACGATTACCGGAGTGTCTTTGGTCGTGGCATTTTCTTTTAGTTTGCCCAAAACCTCGAAGCCGCTTAAGCCGGGCAACAAAAGGTCTAAAAGGATGATCCCAGGGGTCTCTGCTTCGGCAATACCGACAGCGCTTTCTCCGTCGACTGCGACGACCACCGCATAGCCCTCTTTCTCCAAACGCTTGGCCGTCAGCGAGCGCAGGAATTCGTCGTCCTCGACAATCATTACTTTCTTTTTGTTTTCGTCAGCCATAAAGATAAAGGGTTATTTTTGCTTATTATACTTTCTTCTGATGCACAGGTAAAGTAAGGTTGAAAGTTGTCCCCTTGCCCGCTTCAGTATCGAACCAGACCGTTCCGCCGTGCCGCTCGACAATGTCTTTGGCAATAAAGAGCCCCAAGCCGCTACCGTCCGGCTCGACGCCAACAGCGCTTGGTGCGCGATAGAATTTGCTGAAAATCTTCGGCTTGTCGGCCTCGGTAATACCAATGCCGGTATCCGTAATGCTGACTTTAACGGTATTGCTGGCCGTATTGAGGCCCGTATCGTCCAGAGCCACCGTTACCGCCCCACCCTTCGGCGTATATTTGATCGCGTTGTCGATGAAATTTTCCAAGACCATCCGCAGCTTTATCTCATCCACCTCGATTTCCGGTAAGGGCTTGGTGGTTTTCTTGAATGTCAGTGCAATCTGCTTGCTCTGGGCCTGGTTGTCGAATTCCCCCCTTACGCTTTCAATGATATCCTCCAGGCGCTTGGGCTGGAAATGGAAATCCGGCTTATCAGATTCCATCTTGTCGATCGACAGCAGATCGTTCACGATACTGATCATCCGCTCGGTGCTTTGAAAGCCCTTGCGCACGAACTCCTTTTGCTCGTCGTTTACT
>DASPMN010000004.1:0-8378 GCA_035627035.1 Minisyncoccota bacterium | reverse complement strand
CTGAAAGAACTCGGCAGGAAAATGGGCATGCTTCATCCTGATAAGGACGAGCTGTTATTGCCGCCCAGTCTGGCAGAATATCCGCCAGAAATCGTGGGCCGCATGATCGCTGAGCTCATAGACATACGAGGCGGAACAGAATTCCACGAGCCGCGTATCCAAAGGAAGGTCGCACTCTTCATCGTTACCGTCATTAGGCCAGAAAATCAGGGAAAAATCATCGCTGGCCTACGCAAAACTTCTCGCGCTAGCACTCAGTTCGCAGACCTGATTGAAGCCGAGATTTAATAATAAACGCTCTCAGCAATGGGAGCGTTTTATTTGACGTATCTAACAAAATGTATTACTATATACCCAGATTCTAATTCTAATACAGAGGACCTGCAACGTGGCGTTCTTTTTGAAACTACTCAAGAAACTGCTTCCCGAGAAAGCGGCCTACCTCCTGGAAGCCTGGGAGCATCTGCGATTCATCAACGCAACGGTCAAAGACTGGCGCGTAGGATCCATGGACACAGAAAAACTTGAGAACCTGGTCGAAGGATCAGCACATCAGTATCCGGGGTACGAATGGCGGCCAAACTTGGAGGCGTTCAACATCATTACAGCTCCAGAAATCGGCGCCATAATGGAATTCGGACTTATCATCGCATGCGACATTGCGAAGAAAGGAAAAGCCTGCAGCCGAGACGATCAGTATGGGGAGATAGAGTATTTTACAAAAATCCTACTCTCATCACCCCATGCTGAATACGCCGCTTACCTGGCTCCTGGCGCCTCTCTCCTCAACGAGAGGTCCGAGCAGATGTTCAATGCAGTCTTCCGGAAAATAAACATGGAAAGGAAAGCCGGGGCTAAGATTCCCATCTTAACCCCAAGCCTTTTTGATTAACCCGCCTCACGGCTCGAACGACTCAACCCGTTCGAGCTTTTCTTTTTACTCCACCCAGCCTTCGTATTGCCGGGTCAAAAGTTCTCCTTTGCGCTCCGGCTCGGCCATGATCTCCTCGACGGTCTTTTCCATGCGCATCGACTGCGATCCCTTTACCAGGATCAAGTCCCCAGCTTCAATCAGCTGCTGCAGCTTTTTGCCGGCGTCTACCGCATCAGAACAATGGATTAGCTTGGACTCATCAAATCCCCTTTCTTTTGCCCCCTCTGCAACCAATTTCGCCCGTGGCCCAACCGTAAAGATATAGTCACAGATACCGGCGGCGTAAATGCCGATGTCGGTATGGACTTTCATCGCGTAACCGCCGAGTTCCATCATATCGCCAATGACCGCAATCTTGCGGCCCTGGCATTTAATAGCATCAAGCGTATCGAGAGCCGCTTCCAAGGCTGCCGGCGAAGAGTTGTAGGTATCGTCGAGAATGACGGTTCCTTTAATGCCAGGAAGCGCCCGCAGCCGGCCGGCCGGCGTTTCGTGCTCGACGAGAACTTCCAGCATAGTGATCATATTAAGGTTCTGGGAGACTCCCACCGACAAAGCGGCTAAAGCGGTATATACATGGTGCGTACCGAAAACGCCTTTCAAGCGGACAGGCACGCTTTTGCCTCCGTAGTCGAGCTTGAAGGTGATGCCGTCCGGCATCGAGGATTCCGCATCTTCCTTGTAAAGGATCTTTTCCGACGACGCCGAAAGATCGGCGTCTTTGCTGCGGCCATATGTCAAAATCTTGCCTTCGCCAGCATTCAAAACGGCCGTAAACTTGCCCACCATCCCCGCAACGTTCGGATCGTCAACGTTCAAAACGGCCGTGCCGTTGGGCAGAAGCCCGCGAGCAATCGCTCCCTTCTCAGCAATCAGGGACTCCTTCGAAGGAAAAAACTCGATGTGGACCGGTATTTCCGGAATCGTCGTCACCACCGCGACGTCAAGCTTGAGCCAGCGCATAAGGCCGGCAATATCGCCCGGCCGGTCAGCCCCGATCTCCAAGACCAGCCACTCAGGATACGGCTGCTTTGTCAGCAGAGGCTTAAGGCCGGCCAGAATGTTCAGAAGCCAGCCGGAGAGGCTGCCCCAGGCGCTCGTGCGGCCGATAACCGTCAGCGGAACGCCGAATTCGCTATTGTAACTCTTCGGGCTTTTGCGCACGTCGTACTTGGTCGCAAGTACCGTCGCTACCGCCTCCTTAGTCGAGGTCTTGCCGACGCTGCCGGTAATTCCAACGACTTTCGGCCGGTATTTTTTGAGAATCATCTTAGCTTCCCAGGTAAGGATAGCGATAACAACGCGCTTGAGGAGTGATTTGATCATATATGCGGCTTAACGGTCTGGCGGAACTTCGTAATAGTTTAGCAGGAATTTGGTCGTATTCATAAACGGATCAGTCAGGGTCTCCGAAGCGTAGCGGGCCCCTTTCGGATGGACGACAAAAAGGAACGTGATGAATCGGGCGTCATAAGCCGGGAAATAGCCGAAGAAGGAGTGGAGATAGCGGTCGCTGTAATACTTGCCCCCAGGGCCGGCAATCTGGGCCGTACCCGTCTTAGCAGCGACGCTGTAATGAGGCATGCTAGCCTTGCCGCCGGCCAAAGCGTCGTCTACGACTTTCACCAGCATCCGACTGACCTCGTGACTGGTTTCCGGCTTGATGACCCGCCGGCCGACTTCCGGTTCGACCTCTTCGCTCAACATCGTTTCGTAATTTATCTGCTTGACCACGTGCGGTTTTACGAGCACTCCGCCATTGGCCAGCACGGCCAAAGCGCGGGTCATGACGATCGGCGAAAACGCGATGCCTTGGCCGAAAGAAGCCGTCGCGTGTTCAACGTCGCGCGGGCTGTCCAGGTTGTCAATAAGGCCGGAGACCTCGTTAGGCAAGTCGATGCCGGTCTTTTCGCCCAAGCCGAAATTCTTGAAATAGGAAGAGAAGCGGTCCCGGCCCATCCGCTGCATCGCAAAGGTAACGCCGGTATTAAGCGAATCGTTCAGGACTTGCTGCATGTCGACCGTGCCGCGGACCTTGCCGTCATGGTTCGAAATCCGCTTGGTATTCAGCGTAATGGAACCGGCATCGTAAAATGTCGTCTTAGCCGTAACCGCTCCCGTATCCAAGGCGGCCGCCATCGTCAACGGCTTGACGATCGATCCCATCTCGTAGACGCGATCAACCATTGGGTTAGCCAACAGCGAAACGTCGCTCTGCCGTCCGCCCGGATCGAAATTCGGCATCGAACCCATTGCGACGATCTCGCCGGTTTTCGGGTCCATGATGATGCCGCCGGTAAGCTCCGCATCCCAGCGATCATGGACCGCCTTCAGTTCTTTTTCCAAATAAGTCTGGACGATCGGGTCAATCGTCAAGACGATGTCTCCCTGAGCGGCATGTTTCTTGTCATTAAAAAGCTTGGTTCCGATGCCAGAGAACACTTCGGCGAAGAAGTTCACGAAGGTCATGCCTTCCGAGCGGGACAAGACGTCGTCATAGTGCTTCTCTAGACCGTAGCGGCCTCCCAGAATATCGCCATGATAGCCCAAAAAGCCGAGCACATGCGAGGCCAGGGAGCCGGCCGGGTAATAGCGCCAACGTTCCTTATAGAGATAGACTCCTGGCAAGGACAGCTTCTTTATCGCCTCCGCCGCCTTCTCATCGAGATGGTTGGTTATCTCCTCATAGGGATCGTCCTGCTTGGCCGCTCGGCGCATGAAGGTTTCTCGCTCAAGCGGCGTTATGGCGTTCAGCTTGGCATAGGTGTCCTCTGCGTTCTTAACCTCATCCGGCTTAATAGCCAATAGGAAACCGGACTTCAGCGTCGCTGCCGAAACGAGCTTGCCGTCGCGTTCTTTGAAAAAGATGCTCCCTCGGTCAAACACATGCGTGCTCGGCCGCAAGTATTGCCGATCAGCCATGTCGCTGTACTCGTCCGATTTTATCACTTGCAAGAAAAGCAGCCGGACCGTAAAAAGGCCGGCTAAAGCGACGATGCACAGGGACAAGAAACGGATCCGGCCGACAGAACTGTTTACGCTCATTAGTTAGTGACCGCCGCGGAAGCAAACGAAACGTTGATCGGTGCAGTTACCTTGGCAGTGAACTTAGTTTCTGTATCTTCGATCTCGCGAAAACCGAATTGGCGGGCAAGATCCATATCAATGCGACTGGAAAGCTCGATGTATTGGGATTCTAGGAGGGCAACCTGGGTACCGAGGGAACTAATCTTCTCTTCGGCTTCCCGGCGAGCCATGATATTAAAAACCGAGCTATTAACCAAGTAAAGATAGCTTATGACCAGCAAAACGATCATCGCAAAACTAGCCCATACGGCTTTTTCCTCAATGACATCAAGGCGATAAGTTTTTGCTAGTGAATTCATATGTTTTAAGCTAGTTTGCGAATAATGCGCAATTGAGCGCTGCGCGACCGAGGATTTTCAAGCTGCTCATTCCGCTCCGGACCGACGGCTTTTTTAGTTAGCAATTCGCCGTCCCCTTCTCGTTTGTGTTGTAAAAAAAATTCTTTAACCAGACGCCCCTCAAGGCTGTGAAAGGTAATGATGCCAAGACGGCCGCCAGGAGCAAGGACTTCCCAACCGTCCGCCATTGCCTGCCTAAGCGCTCCCAGTTCGTCATTAACAGCGATTCTGAGCGCTTGGAAGGTTTTGGTCGCCGGATGGATCCGCCGATGGCGATACCACCCGGGAACCGAAGCGATAATGACATCGACTAGCTGTTTCGTCGTAGCGAACGGTTTCATCTCCCGTTCCTTCACTATCCGTTCGGCGATCCGGGAAGCGAACTGCTCTTCGCCGTAATTAGCCAGAATCGTTGCGATATTCTCTTCGTCCCATTCATTTAAAATCGTTTGCGCCGTAAACGGATATTTGCTCGTATCCGGGTCAAAAGTCATCAGAAGCGGCTGGTCTTGCTGGAAGGTAAACCCGCGATTGCTGATATCTAGCTGGTTTGAACTCAAGCCGAGATCAAGCAAGATCACGTCCGTCTTCCCTATTCCCAGCTTCTGACAGACAGCCTTGATATTCCGAAAATTGTCATTGACCAGCTTAACTGTCGCCGGCACCCCGGCCAGAGCCGCTTGAACGCGCTCTAGAGCTTCCGTATCGGCATCAACGCCGATATACGTACCAGCCTGGCCGATCCGTTCGCACAAGATCCGGCCGTGCCCGCCGCCGCCGGCCGTGCCGTCGAATACGGTTTCGCCCGGCTGCGGCGCCAAGCCTTCGATCGTCGCTTGTAAAAGAACGGGTATATGGGCCATCCTAGAACACTCCTATTTCGCCCAATTTCTGCGCCAGAACATCGGCCTGCTTTTCAATCCGCTCAGTATGCTCCTTCCAGCGCGCCTCGTCCCAGATTTCCAGGCGGTCATGAATGCCAGCAATTACCACTTTCTGCTTCAAAGAAGCGAAGTCTTTCAAGAAGTCCGGGACCAAAATACGACCCATCGAGTCGACCTCCGTTTCAATGGCACCAGCCAGCATGAAGCGGCTAAAACTGCGGGTATCCGCCTGCCCCATCGAAAGACCTGAAAGTCGATCCGCTACTTTCTGCCACATAGCCAGAGGATAGACAAAAAGGCAGTTATCAAGACCTCTGGTGACGACTACTTTTTTACCTATCTCCTTACGAAAACCCGCCGGAATCGCGACGCGTCGTTTGTCATCGATTGTATGGCGGTATTCCCCGATTAGCATGACGGCAGGTTATTTCTTCTTCCCACTTTCTCCCACTACTCCCCCATTGTATTCCACTATCACCCACTAATCAACACATGAGTTATCCACAAAATACGGTTACGATACATATATAAATTAGGGTCAAATAAAAAAGGCCACGCTATCGCGCGACCTGAGCCGGGATTTTCAAACCGAATCTCGGCAATGCTGCAAACAGGGCACTTCGATGAGACGGGTGCAGAACATAGGCAAGATCATCGTATTTCACCCAGTTCCCTGATTGGGTTTCATCGGCTTTTGCCGCACCTCCCAGCCATTCCACATCCTCGTACGCCAATACATAGTAATACTGCCAGTGAGAACCGATAGAACATTCCCTAAACCGCTTTGGAACAGCTCCGGGCTTTATCCTGCACGGGGTTTCCTGAGCCACTTCACGCTCGAGAGTCCGGCGACAGTTAGCAGGATGCATAGGCGGACGATCAATAAGATCCTCCAGCTCGGCGCATCCTCCAGGAAATTTGATACTGTAAGGCCCGCGCCCATCGTTGCTATGATGGACGATTAGAAAGTGCAGGACCCCTGAAAGGTATCTATAAATAAGCACCGCGCAGAAATACGGCGATGTATTTCTTCGGTTTTCCACCTACGCACCACCTCCCTTCCCACTCAAATTTAATGTACTAGAAAGTTCATCTATCATTTTATCACACATTTAAAAAAGGTCAAACATAACGTTGACCTTTGGAAAAATCTCTGGCAAAGCAAGAATCCTACTCTTCTTTGGTTTTCGGCCGCATTAGCGGAAACAGCTGGCACTCGCGGACCGGCTTGTCCATCAGGAAGCTGAACAGCCGCTCGCTCACGCCGAAGCCGCAGGTCGGCGGCATGCCGTACTCGAGCGCCTCAACGAAGTCTTGGTCGTACATCTGGGCCTCTTCATCGCCGGCTTCGCGCAAGGCTGCCTGCTCGGCGAAGCGCCCAGCCTGGTCTAAAGGATCATTAAGCTCGCTGAAGCCCTTGCCCATCTCCGAACCGGCCAGGAGCACCTGGAAGCGCTCTACCAGTTCCCGGTCGTCTTCCTTGCGCTTAGCCAGCGGTTCCATATATACCGGGACGTTGACGAGGAAGCCCGGACCGGCGATCTGCTTGCGGCAATATTTCCACAGCGTATCGATAGCCCGCGTTAGATTGAAGCCTTCGCGATCATAGCGAATATCCAATTCTCGAAGCTTGGCCTCCACAGTTTCAAGACTTGCTCTTTCAATATCGAATCCGGTCTTTTCCAAAATGGTCTCGCGGTAATCATACATCGCCCACTCTTTGGCCAGATCGATCTCGTGGCCTTTGATAGCAAACTGCAAGGTGCCGAAAGTTTCCTGGGCGACATGCTTGTACAGCTCCTCAACCATTTTCATCCCCTTGCGATAGTCGGCATAAGCCCAATAGAATTCCATTTGGGTGTAGTCCTGGAGATGCTCCGGCGAAATGCCTTCATTGCGGAAGATCCGGCCGATCTCGAAAACCTTCGTAAAGCCCGCGACCATAAGCCGCTTGAGCCATAGTTCTGGCGAAATGCGCAGATAGACGTCAAGATCCAGAGCGTTGTGATGAGTTACGAACGGCCGCGCTTCGGCCCCGCCGGCCGTATTCTCCAGCACCGGCGTCTCGACTTCAAAGAAGCCGCGAGCGAGCAGGAACTCCCGCATCGACGACCAGAAGCGCGAGCGCTTCACGGCAATATCCCGGGTTTCCGGATTGACGAGCATGTCGAGATAACGGCGGCGGAGACGCTCTTCCTCGTCTTGGAGGCCATGCCACTTATCCGGCAGCGGACGCAAGCTCTTGGAGAGCATCCTCCAGCTCTTCGCTTCGATGGTTTTCTCCTCGCGCTTGGTAACGAACAGATTGCCTGCAACTTCGACAAAGTCGCCGATGTCGACGGCATCCTGAAAAAGGGCAAACGACTCTTCAGGGAGATTGTCTTTCTTTATGAGCGCCTGCAAACGGCCGGTCCCGTCATAGAGATCAACGAAAACAAGCGCGCCCTGGCCACGCATAGCCATGACACGCCCGACCAACGAAACATCGCCGTCCGCCGACAATTCATCGAACCGCTCTGCGGCCTCAGCCAGCGTATGGTCCTGGCGAGATTCGCTGGGATAGGGATTAACGCCTCGTTCTTTTAAAAGCTCGAGCTTTTTCAAGCGCTCTAAACGAATCTCTTCGAGAGAAGCCATGCGGCGTAATTATTTAAGCTTAACGATCGTATAGTTGACCGGCCCTTTCGGCGTAGCGACAACGACCGTATCACCGGCCTTGTGACCCATCAAAGCCATGCCCAGAGGCGACTGATGCGAAATTTTACCGTCGATCGAGTTAGCTTCTTCGGTTCCGACGATCATGCACTCCATCTCGGAAGCGCCCTCCTTTTTCACCGTCAAAGAAGAACCGACCTCAACCGTAGAGCTATGGTGCTGGCTGACGATAACGGCGTTTTTGAGCATGTCCTCGATCTGGGAAATGCGGTCCTCGATGTCCGCCTGCCGTTCGCGCGCTTCGTGATACTCAGCGTTTTCTGAGAGGTCGCCAAGAGCTTTGGCATCCTCCAAGTGCTGGGCGACTTCCTTCCGATCAATAGTTTTAAGACGGATAAGTTCCTGCTGGAGTTCTTGGTGTTTCTCCTTGCTTAAGTACTGAGTATCATTGTTCATGGCGTAGAGTATAGCTTGTTTTCG
>DASPMN010000003.1:0-2762 GCA_035627035.1 Minisyncoccota bacterium | reverse complement strand
CGAACCGAAATTGCGGAGCTGATTGCGCTGCCGGAACGACAAGGCGACCATGAAGCCGGAATAAAACCAGACGCCTTCCATGACGATATTGGTGGCAACCAAGTTCCTGATGAAATCCTTCTTGCCTTCGTCGGTCGAAACGTCGAGCGTGTCTTCGGTCATCCGCTTTAGATAGCGCATGACATAAGCCTCCTTGGCTTCCATGCTCGGTACCTCCAAGTGGATGCCGAAGACCTTTTCGCGGTCGAACGGGAACGTCTCCAGCACGTACTCGAAAGCCACGCAGTGATTAGCCTCTTCCCACATCTGCTTAGCCAGGTACAAATGGCACTCCGGGGACTTGAGGTATGGATAGATACCCAAAGCGATCGAACGGTTAACGATAAGTTCAGCCGGGTTAAAGAAAGCCATCAAGAACTTCACCGCATGACGTTCGTCATCGGTCATATTCTCCCAGTCATGGAGATCTTCTTTAAGGGTGATTTCATGCGGGAACCAGGTATTGCGAACCGCCTGATTATACAGGTCATACGCCCACTGATAACGGATAGGATGAAGATTCATGTCTTCAGGAGAGGCTTTGCCGACGAGCATAGGATTGATGGTTATGTGTTTCTTAAAATACCAGTACGGCCTATCTTACTGGCAGGAGTCGCATTGGGCAAGCTCGGCTGGATCAGTCGGGCAGACCATCGGTTTCTTCTTCGGCGCGACAGAAGAAACCGGAGCGGCGATTTCCGCTTTTTCTTCGACAGCCATCGGGCTCGGCGTCGCAATCGGCGAAGGGGCTGGTTCCGCAACGGGCACCGCAACCGCCTCAACAACCGGCGCGACGACCGGAACGGCAACCGACGCCTTCAAGTTGCCGAAGCCTTTGCGGCCGGTCATTTGCTGCTTGTTTACCGCCACCGTGCTCTGCTCGGCCGTATGGCGCGGCTTCATGTGCAGATAATACGTGGACTTAACCCCTTTCTCCCAAGCCGTCATGTAGATGCTCATCGTTTCGTCAATGTCCCGAGTTTCTAAATACATGTTGCGCGAGAGCGCCTGGTCGATCCATTTCTGCGCCCGGGCCGCTACTTCGAGGTAGGCGTACGGCGACGTAGTGAAAGAAGTCTTGTAGATATCTTTTAGATGCTGAGGGATGGCAGGAATGCCCGAGATATCGCCCTGGCTTTCAATGATCGCGTCCTTGACGTTCTCCCACAGGCCCATATTTTTAAGGTCGCGGACCAGGTTGCGGTTGATGTCGAGATATTTTCCGGAGATCTTGTTGCGAGAGAAAACCTGAGCGAAGCGAGCATCGATGCCCGGCGTCGTGCCGGCAACCAAGCCGATATTTGCGTTCGGCGCTACCGCCATCAGGGTGGCGTTGCGGATTCCTTTTTTCACTTTCTCGCGCAGGATATCCCAATTCAAGCCTTTGTAGCGATTGGTCTTGGTGACCGTCAGCGAAATGCCACGGTCAGCCTCGAGTGTGCGAATGGTATCGAGGGGCACTTTGCCCTTTGACCACTCGGAACCCGGAAAATTCTGATACGCTCCCCGTTCTTCAGCGAGCTTGGCGCTCTCGTCGATTGCCATATAGCTAATGAATTCGAACAGGCGGTCAGCGAAGTCCCATGCATGCTCGCTGTCATACGACATGCCCAGCTGTTCGATCGTGTCGGCGAAGCCCATGACGCCCAAGCCGACGGCGCGATTCTCGCGATCGGACTTGCGGGCCTCCGGAATGGAGAGTTCGTTGATATCGATCAGGTTGTCGAGCTGGCGGACGGCGAAGCGCACCGACTCTTCAAGCTTGCCCCAGCTGACCTCCTTGCCTTTGATGTGGGCTGCCAGGTTGATCGAAGCAAGGTTACAGACCGCGACGTTGTCCTTGTCCTGCGGCAGACAGATCTCGGTGCACAGGTTGGACATGTGAATGGTGCCGGTGTTGTTGTTCAAAGCGCGGAGATTGATCGTGTCCTTCCAGACCAGCCACGGATGCGATGTCGTCTGAAGCGAGACCAAGATCTGGCGGAACTGTTCGGCGGCGGGGACTTTCTTGAAGACGCGAAGCTTGCCCTCGTCAGCCATGGCGCAATACTCGGCATAGCGCTTGCTGAACGCCTTGCCGTAAAGTTCGTTAAGGTCGGCGGTCTCAGCCGGATCGAACATGTACCAGGAGTCGCTGGCTTTGACCCGCTTCATGAACTCATCGGAGATGAAGACGGCGGTGTTGGCCGTGCGCATGCGCATGTAGTCGTCGCCGGCATTATGCTTCCAATCGATGAATTCCGGGAAGTCGTAATGCCAGTTTTCCATGTAGAAACAGAGAGCGCCCTTCTTCTTGCCGCCACGGACGATGGCGCGGATCGCGGTATCGACAATTTTGGCAAACGGCGTCGGACCGGACGAATAGCCGCCGAAATTTGACTTGAGCGGCGAGCCGGTTGCGCGCAGCTTGGTCACCGACAAGCCGATGCCGCCGGAGTCCTTGGACAGGAGCATAACGTCGGAAACGGTCTTGGAAATGTGTTCCATATTGTCCTGGATCTCCAAAAGGAAACAGTTGGAAAGGGCTGGCCGAGTCGTGCCCGAGCCAAGATTGGTCGATCCGCCGGCAATGTACTCGAGCTTCGACATCTTGTGATAGAACTTCTTCGCCCATTCGTTCGGATCCTTCTCGTTGTAGGCCAGGCCCATCGCCACGCGCATGAAAAGATATTGCGGCGTTTCCAGGGGCTGCTGCTTAACGTCCTTCAGGCCATAGCGGTTAA
>DASPMN010000002.1:0-2892 GCA_035627035.1 Minisyncoccota bacterium | reverse complement strand
CTACGAGTTGGCGATACCATTTCCCCAGCGACTCAAGCCGGGGGTCGAATATGAAAGCCTCATTGATATTTTTGCCGGCCTGATAGTGGCGGTAGAAAACTGCCGCGGCCTGCAAAGCCGGATTCACGGTCGAGTCTTCGCTCAGGCAGCGTTCGATCATGGACTGAGCGGATTTAATCAAAGGCTCGGTTGAAATACCCGCCAACTCCAACGGCACCAAGCCAACCGCCGAGAACACGCTGAAACGTCCGCCGACATTTTTCGGGATTTCCACAACAGCTATCCCCTTTTCTTCTCCAGCCTGCCACAATGAGGAATCACGATCGGTGATGAATAGCATCCGACTTGAAAGTTCCTCAGCTGCATATGGAAGGCTTTTAATCAGGATTTCAAAATTAGCGAGCGATTCGGTAGTATTGCCGGACTTGCTGACCAAAAGTACGACCACCTGCCGAGTCTCTATCCCCTCATCTTTCAGCCGAGCAGCAAGCACCCCGATCGCTTCCGGATCAATATTTTCCAAAAAGACCAGCTTTGGCCTCCGGGCCGGCGCCAGGGCGTCGTCGTAACCGAAGACAGCATCGTAAACAGCCTTCGGCCCCAGGCTTGAACCGCCGATACCGGCCACGATCACGTAAGCCAGTTCTGAAGCTTTTTTAGCCGCAACGGCTTCGCGAATAGCAGCCCGATAGGTTCCATCGGCCGGCAAACGAATCGAACACTCAGCCTTCTCGTAGCCATCATGCTCATACGCAGCACGCAACTCTGCCAAATACGGCTTAAGGGCATCGGCTGTGGCTTTGATAACCTCAAGATCGGTCTTGCTGTTGGTGATTGAAAATTCCATAGGATAGTTAAGTATTAACGGATCGCATCCGCTACCTTAGGCGCGACTTCGCGGTCAAACGGATCAGGGATAATATAGTCAGGGGTCGGATCGGCAATATGGTCGGCGATGTTTTCCGCTGCTTTAATAAACATCATTTCGGTAAATTGGCCGATGCGGCGATCGAGAGCGCCGCGGAAGATGCCGGGAAAAGCCAGGACATTGTTGACTTGGTTCGGGAAATCCGAGCGCCCCGTCGCCACGATATATGCGCCCGCCGCCTTTGCTTCTTCGGGCATGATTTCCGGCACCGGATTGGCCATGGCAAAAATCACCGGCTTTTCCCGCATCGAGCGGACCATGGAAGCAGACAACACCCCCGCCTTACTGACGCCGATAAAGATATCGCGGTTGGCAACAACCTCCGCCAGGCCGCCCTCTACGCCCGCTTCATTGGTTATGTTCGCCAATTCTATCTTCTCATCGTTAAGGTCGGCCCTCTTCTTGCTGATCGCTCCTTTGCTGTCACAGACAACCAGATCTCGGAATCCGTAAGCTAAAAGTATTTTTACGATAGCCGTACCGGCTGCGCCCGCGCCATTTACCGCGATCCTGGCATCTTCCTTCTTCAGATCCTTAAGCTTCAAAGCGTTAATAAGGCCCGCCAAAACGACGACAGCGGTGCCGTGCTGATCGTCGTGCATAACCGGAATCGAAAGCTCCGTACGCAGGCGCCGTTCGATTTCGAAGCAGCGGGGCGCGGAAATATCTTCGAGATTAATGCCGCCGAAGGTCGGGGCCAGACGTTTGACGGTTTCAATGATTTCTTCCGTATCCTGAGTTGCCAAACAGAGAGGAAACGCGTCGACGCCGGCGAATTCTTTGAACAAAAGGGCTTTGCCTTCCATGACCGGCAGGGCCGCCTCAGGTCCAAGATTGCCGAGGCCCAAGATAGCCGAACCATCGCTGACGACGGCTATAGTATTATGCCGCAGCGTCAGGTCGTGAGACTGGCCTTTGTCGGCAGCAATGGCGCGACAGACCTCTGCTACTCCCGGCGTGTACGCCAGAGACAAATCGCGCCGGTCAGCCAATGGCACCTTGCTGACGACTGCTAATTTGCCGTGATGCCGCCGATGCAAATCTACTGCTTGTTGATAGAGCTCATCCATAGGCTAAAGTATACCACGGCGGATGAAGCAGAAATGAAAAAGCCTATCCCGAAGGAATAGGCTCGACGAACTTAATATATCTTCTCCCGAGAAAAAGCACGCCGGGAACGGTCGCAAGGATCCTTAAAATCTCAAGAGAGTAGTCACGCAAGCTCTCACCCCCGTGGGCCCAAAAGCAGCCCTTGAGTCTACCTGGCGCCATAAGCGACCAGATCAGCCGTATCCTGAAAATATGATACCCGGAAGAAATGGCATAGGGCTCGTCGCCCCGACCAAGGAAACGGTCGATACAGACCCTCGTCTCTCCGGCGGTGTTCAGCCCCATGGGACAAACCATAAGGTCGAAGGCTGGGACACCCTGCTCGACGAACCAATCCCTCATAGCCTGCGTTATGGTGGGGAACTTCGCGGAACCGCCAACGGTTATAGCGACCTTGTCGATCCGTCCCTCTCGCCAAGCAGCCAAAGCCGCTTGGCAACGGACGAGCGTTTGTTGATGCAAGCTGCCATCGGGCAACTGACGATTCCCGTACACCAAACCGATCCTCAATATCCACCTCCATGCTTCAAAATAGTCCTTCTGGAACAGTTTTTAGCACAGATTTACAATAAAGTCAAAGAGATCGTTTACGCCTACAAGATCTTATGAAAAGGCACCGTAAGATACTCTAAAAGCTTCTGCCACCAGGGGCGAAGCCTCCACTCTACCGGATTAACCTCCTTGGACATGGCCAGGTCGTCCAAGAAGTGCTTTTTGAGGTCTTGGACAAATTGAGGCTCGACGCTGACAATGTTGCTTTCGTAGTTGAAATGGAAGCTCAGGTTGTCGAGGTTGAAGCTGCCGACCGAGCACCAAGAGTCGTCAATGACGCAACTTTTGGCATGGATCATCCG
>DASPMN010000001.1:0-4692 GCA_035627035.1 Minisyncoccota bacterium | reverse complement strand
CGGTCTCGCGTTTGACGACGCCGATTTTCTCAAGCGGCAACAAGAGGCGTGTAATGCCGGAGGCGGTCAAGCCGACTCTTTCCGCCAGATCGGTCCGGCGCATTTTTCCGTCTTCGGCCTCCTGCAGCTGGCAGAGGATGGCAAAGTCGCTGAAGCCCAAGCCGTTGAAGCTCAGCCGGTTATCGAAGCGCCGAGCTAAGACCGTCTTTGCTTTGGCTAGATGAATAAAAAACTGCAGATGAGGGCTGAGATTTGACATATATTTGATAATTACTTGATTAATCAAGTATATAGCAAAAGAAAATGAATGTCCAGGCCCTGCATTTTGCCGTTAAAAAAGCAGGTTCAATAGAAGGGTTAAGAGCAGGCTGATGATAATGCTCGGCCAGAAAAAGAATTTAACGTGGACCTTCCCTTGATTGGTTTCCGCTTTTAGCATCCTCCAAGCCTAGCTTTTCCGTATGGCGGTACGATGAAATATTCTCAGCTGAGGAATTTAAGAAGCTGTTCGCCGAAGAAGATATACGCCCCGACGATGGCGGCTTCGCCGATCAGGATTCCAAGCAGGAATTTCTTGAAGTCAACCTCCAGGGTTCCGCAGACATAGCAGATGACGTCGGTTGGAGCTAGTGGAAAAAAGCTCCAACCGACAATGACCGGCAATTCATACTTTTCAAGCCAGGCGGTGAGCCGGGCGACGCTCTTTCCATGCTTGTCTTTCAATGCATCGTCTAAATCCAGATAGCCAGAGAAATAATAGACGGAAGTCGAAGAGACCAGGATGCCAGCCAAGGTCAAGAAATAAAGCGGCAGTGAGGGAATGAACAAAAGGCCGATGAGGATAAGAGACGTGGCGGGAATTAAGGTAAAGCCACGCAACGATCCGGCCAAGAGATAGAGGCCATATGCCAAGAGAGGATAGGTTGAATAAACATGCCCAAAGATATTCTTGAATAAATCGGGTTTTAAGAAATAGCAAAAAATAGCGGCTGCAAAGACGCTTAGCCACCCGGCTAGAAAAACACGTCGGAAGCGCTTGAGCCGTGCCATGGGTCTTTCTACGATAACAAAAATTGCCCAGAGCGGGCAATTTAAAAATCATTAGGTGGTCGAGTAAGTTTTAGGAAAGGTGCTTCGAGACGAGTTTGGTCATTTCGAACATGTTGACCATATCCTTGCCGTCAAAGACTTTCTTCAAATTTTCGTCAGCGTTGATATTCCGCTTGTTTTCAGGGTCTTGAAGGTTGTTTTTTTTGATGTAGGCCCAGAGTTCCTTGACGACTTCCGAGCGGGGCATCGGTCCTTTGCCGATCACTTCGGCCAGTTCAGGACTGATGTTCATGGGCTTCATGAAGCTGGAATTTGTTGTTTCTTTTTTCATGTTCTTCATCATAGCATTAGGTTAAATGATTTGAAATAGCGGCGGGGAAAGCCTCAAATTTCCTTCGTCAGTATTTTTCGATAAATTTCTTCATAGCCGTCGGCCATTTTTTTGGCGCTGAAGTGTTCCAGCGCGTGCTTTCGGCAGGCTGCGCGATTGACGACGCGGATGTTTTCGACGGCTTCGACCATTCCCTCGATATCTTGGACTACAAAGCCGGTCTCGCCGGTCTTGATCAGCTCAGGAATTGACCCTTTGTCAAAAGCGACCACCGGGCAGCCGCAGGCCATGGCTTCGATAAGCGTCAGGCCGAACGGTTCCCGCCAAGTGACGGGGTGAAGGAAGCACAAAGCTTTGCTCATAAGCCTGTTTCGTTCAGCTTCGTCGACTTCGCCGATCCAGACAATCTGTTCCGATAGCCGCGGCTCAATGTACTCGTGGAAGTATGGCTTATCGACGGGATCGAGCTTTGCCGCGATGATGAGGCGGAGGTTCAGTTCCTGGGCCGTTTCTATCGCCAAGTGGACGCCCTTTTCCATCGATATGCGGCCAACGAACAAAAGGTAGCCGTCGTCAGCGTCGGAGAAAGGATACTGTTCTAATGAGAGGCCGTTGTAGACCGTCCCGGCGTAATGCAGGTTCGGAGCGGGATAGCTTTGGGATTGGGAGATGGTAACCAAGTAAGGATTGCGGAGAGCTTGGAAAATGCGGCGCATGTCCCGATTTAACGGACCATGGATGGTCATTACCACCGGAGTGGGACAGATATTCGCCGCTGGCAGTGACAGGTGGCCATTGTGGTCGTGGATAATATCGAATTCGCTGTGGCGGGCATAGGCGAGACCGAGGCTCATCATCGTCCAGATATTGGCTCCGTCAAGGTTCCGGAATTTTACTTCCCGCAAGCTCTTGGGATAGACGGACTCAAGAGCGGCCGATGTTAGCGAGTCGCCGCTTGCAAACAGGGTCACCTCGTGCCCGCGCCTGACCAGCTCTTCGGTCAATTCGTAGATTACCCGTTCGGTGCCGCCGTATTTTTTCGGCGGTACCCGTTCGATAATCGGGGCGATTTGGGCTATTTTCATATACCGAGAACTTTGGCACAACCGTATGAATAGTTGCTGAACTTCGGTCCGTCTCGGCGCGGACGAGCGCTACTCGAGGCGGTCTATGCCATGTTGGCTGTTCGGCGATCTGGACGATGGGGTTTTGGCGGGTTTAAGAGAAGCCTGGTTGATAAATTCATAAAAATGATGGAAGATGATAAGAAGGCTTGCAAATACTATGGAAAAAATAAAGAAATGGCTCAAGAATTATAAGATTTCGCTACCGATAGCGGCCGCGGTTTTTCTGATTGCCGCTTTCGCTTTGGCCAACGGCGACAAAGAATCAAAGCGCGAATTCACAACGGCCGGCCGGACGGTCGTCGCCCAGGAAATCGACGTGACTGGCCGGGTCGTTCCCGCCAAGGAGGTTGAATTGGCTATTGAATCGGGCGGCAAGGTAAGCGTGATTTCTGCTACTGTCGGCCGGACGGTTGCCAGCGGCCAAACGCTCTTGCGCGTCGACAGCAGCGATCTGCAGATAAAGCTGAGCCGCCAGCAGGCAGCTTTGGAAAAAGCTAAAATCGCTTTAGCCAAACAAGAACCAAAGACCAATGCGCAGGATGACTTGGTTAAGGCCTATGAAGACGGTTTTAACGCGGTTGCCGATGCCTTTCTCGATCTGCCGGCGGTTATTGCGGGCATTGATAATGTCTTGGACCAAGAATATCTCTCTTCAAACGCTATCCGCATGACCGACGGCCAGCGCGCCTTGGACATGCGAGACGCGACTCTGAAAGGCTATTATGCGGCTGAAGATGCGTATGACGACGTGCTTAAGAAGTATCGCGCTGCCTCACGCGAATCCAGCAGAGCGGTTATCGAGTCTTTGATCGTAGAGACCTATGAGGCGACTAAACTGATTGCCGATGCGGTTAAGAAGACCAATAACTTCGTGGACTATATCGAAGACCAGACGGAAGGCGGCATTTCGGCCGAATTAGCGGAAGACCAGACCAGGCTCGACGGTTATACCGACGAGACCAATACTCATCTGACGGCCCTTCTGGAGATCAAAGATATTATTAACGACTCGCGGAAAGGAATTACTGATGAGCGCCTCGACGTTACGACCAGCAGGATCGATATTCGACAGGCGGAGTTGGACATTCAAGACACGCTTGACCAGATCAGCGAACGATCTATCAAGTCGCCGATTGCCGGCACGGTGACCGACGTTAAGGCTGAGGTCGGCGAAACGATCCCTTCGGGAGATCCGATCATTACCGTCATTTCTTCAAACCAATACCAGATTGAGGCCAACCTGCCGGAGGCGGATATGGCAAAAGTCAAAGTCGGAGCCGAAGCTGACGTCGTGTTGGATGCTTATGGCAGCGATGCGGTTTTTAAGGCGAAGATTGTATCTATCGATCCCGCCGAAACTCTTATCGACGGCGTGGCGACATATAAGACGGTCATTCAGTTCGTTGATGCTGACGAGCGGATCAAGTCGGGCATGACTGCTGATATTGCCATTAAGGGCGAACGCAAAGAAAATGTCTTAGCTGTTCCGCAGCGGGCCATTATCGCTAAAGACGGCCAAAAGTTCGTCCAGGTCCTGAAGGGCGAAGAAGTCGTCGAGATCCCGGTCAAGACCGGCCTGAAGGGCACCGACGGCAATATTGAAATCATCGAAGGGATTGCCGAAGGAGACAAGATCATTATCTTTGCTGAAGAAAAATAGACCGTGGCGCTCGTTGAAGTCAACAATCTGACCAAGGTGTACCGGGACGGGGAAGTCGAGACGCCGGTTCTCCACGGCATAAGCTTTGCCGTGGAGCCGGGCGAATTCGTCGCGGTTATGGGGCCTTCCGGCTCTGGCAAGTCGACCCTGCTGCAGATCTTGGGTTTCCTTGATGATCACACTGCCGGCGACTATTTCTTCGAAGGCAAGCCGGTGGCTGACTATTCCAAAGAGGAAGTAGCGAAGATCCGCAATCAAAAGCTCGGGTTCGTTTTTCAAGCTTTCAACCTGCTTCCGAAGACAACCGTGCTTGATAACGTTAAGCTGCCGTTGGTATATTCGGACATCCCGCCTTCGACCTGGGACCGTTTGGCGCAAGAAGCGGTGGCCGCGGTCGGTCTGACGCATCGGGCTAATCATGAGCCGAGCCAGCTTTCCGGCGGCGAAAAGCAGCGCGTGGCGATTGCCCGGGCTTTGGTTACGCGGCCCAGCATTATTTTCGCCGACGAGCCGACCGGCAACCT